>JAPLDE010000259.1:52257-56920 GCA_026391855.1 Bacteroidota bacterium
GTTTGTGTAACAAAAGGATCTGTATTGGTAGTCAATGGGTTAAAATTCATTACCCCGGCTGAATTAGCCACCTGTACAGTATCATTGATCAGTACCCTGAACCAGGAGTAAAGGGTTCCGCCCGTGGGGATATAGAACTGTTTGAGATCGAGAATTAACTCGGGTGCATCAAGGGTTGTTGCATCAACCAGGCAGGTCATGCCGTCGGCATGATGGTCGGTATAGGTTCCCCAGGCCTGGGCCGGGGTGGTTGTTCCGCCGGTGCCTCCGGTCCAGTTCCCGGCCACATTGCCGGTCATACGCATACCCCAGCTGTTTTGGTTGCCGATTCCCGATTCAACAGAGATGCCGGCATTGGCTCCGTGGGTCAGGCTGAAATACCCTGTGTTTCCCTGTTCAAAATTCTCAAGGAAAGGGAAGGTATTAATTGGTATGATCTGATTGATAATGGTTTTAATGGTGTCGTTCAGCGCATTATAGTCTGCCAGGTAGGCAATATAAATAATCAGGTTATGACTGCCCGGTGTAAAGAAATTCCCATGGGCTGTAAAAGTATAGGATGAAGTATCACCCGGGGTAAGGGTTACATTGAAGGTTTCTGAAACCGTGTTTCCATCCAGTATATAGCTGACAGGGATATTGGTTACCGTGAGATTACCGGTATTCTGGAGCTTAATGGTGATGGGTTCGCTTTCAGTAAGTCCGCAACCGGAAACCGGGTGAGTGATAGCCGAAACAGCTACGTCTGGTTGTGGTTGGGCAATAGTGATCTCATCCAGTCCGATATCTGTGTTGCCATTCTGGTTGGCAGTAGCCACAAAACGAAGGACAACAATGGGTGCGGTTGAAGTACCCAGGGGAAGTACCTTTTGTTCCCAACCTCCCGAAGGAGTAGTGGTATATTTTGCCAGATACTGGAAGGTAACCCCTGCATCATATGAAATCCAAACTGCCATGCTGTCGGTCTGGGAGAGATTGATATAGTAAAACTTAAGCTCCTTTGAGATGGGATTGGTAAAGTCAAGGTAAAGATTTAACGTTCCCTTTGTTCCTCCGATATTTCCTCCGTTATGGAAACGGGCGGAGTGAATGGTTCCAAGGGCACCGGGTACAGGATATGCGCCATTGTTATTTGCCCATCCGGCTGAAGTTCCGTCATCATCTCTTCTCCATGAATTATTTCCGGTAGCTGGCTGATTATACCAAAATACATTCGGAACATCATGCGTGCTTAACTTATCGGTCCAGGTACTGTCGAAATGTTCAGTGAAAGGAACCGGTGTAACAGGTTGATATAGAACTTGCTGACTCAATGTATCGTTGATATTATTGGGGTCGGTTTGCCCGTTTGGATTACTGGTCCAGGCTTTAATGGTGGCTAAGCCGGTAGTGGGGAAGGTAAAGGCACCCAGGTTGATGCCAGCCTCTGTAAGAGCCGGGGCCAGGGATCCGGTCCAGGCATGCGTTGCGATTGCTCCGCCATCAACGGAGTAATTAAGGGTGGCCGAGGTCAGGTCATTGCCGCCGTAGTTCTTCATGCTTACCTTAATGCTGTCAACCGCAGTGAAAAACAATGCAGCCGGGCTTGTAATAGCTGAAATGCCTGCATCATTCTGGGGAGCCAGGTTAACGGTGATCTCATCGATACCGATATCGGAACCTCCGGCATTTGAGGTACCGCGAAACCTCAGGATAACAGTAGCAGAAGTCGATGTTCCCAGGTCAAGTGTACTTTCAAACCAGCCCCCTGCAGCACTGAGGAATTTCTGCAGGAAGGTAAAGGTTGTACCGGCATCGTATGAGATCCAGAGAGCCAGGCTATCGGTACCACCGGTATTAACATGCCAGAAGTCCAGTTTTTTAAGGCCGGGAGTCGTAAAATCCAGATACAGGTCAAAAGTGCCCTGGGTACCTGCTGTTGTTCCGTTGGTATGGAACCTGGCAGAATTGGCGGTGGTGAGAGCCCCGGTTGGATTGTAGGCCCCGCCTGCCGGATTTGCCCAGGTGGCGGTAGCTCCGTCATCATTTCTTCTCCATGAATTCTCACCGGTGGCAGGGTTATTTCTCCAGTAGTCATTTGGCACATCACTGGTACTTAGTTTGTTAACCCAGGCATTGTCGAAATGTTCCGTGTAAGGAACCGGAGCCCAGGGCTGGAAAGCGATCTGCTTCACCAGTGTATCATTGGAAGGATCAGGGTCAGCAACCCCGTTGGGATTGGATGTCCAAATTTTTAATGTTGATATTGAAGTAGTTGGAAAAGTAAACGACCCAAGGTTGATATTGGAAAGTGATCCCAGTGAAGGGATATTACCGGTCCAGGGATAAGTATTCACTGCACCCCCGTTAACGGTATAATTGATGGTTGCACTGGTAAGATCGTTGCCGCTGTTATTAGACATCGACACGATAATGTTTTGTACAGCACTGAAGATTAAGTCAGCGGGACTGGTGATGGCTGTAATTCCGGCATTGTTATCAGGAGCAAGGTCAACCTTAACCTCATCCAGACCGATATCAGTAAACCCTGCCTGGGCAGTGGCTGCAAACCTGAGAACAACCTGCAAACTGGTTGAAGTTCCCAGATAAAGTTGGTTCTGCATCCAGCCACCGGCATTGGCGGTAAAATTCTGGAGATAGGTAAAAGTGGTTCCGGCATCAACCGACAACCATAGGGTAAGACTGTCATTACCGTTGGTGTTATTGTACCAGAAGCTGAGTCTTTTTAATCCGGGTGAAGAGAAATCGAGATACAGGTCAAACTTTCCCTGTAAACCGGCGGTGGCACCGGCAGAATGGAACCTGGCAGAAAGCGTGGTGCCGACTGCCCCTGTTGGTGCATATACGCCCAGGTTGGCATTGGCCCATTGAGCGGCAGCACCGTCATTTGATCTGCGCCAGGAGTTTTCTCCGATGGCAGGCGTGTTTTTCCAGTTGTTTCCCGGAACATCCCTGAGGTTATCTCCGTTGATCCAGGTGCCTTCAAAATCCTGTGTATACGGAAGTGCTGCATAAACAGGGTTATAGGGAGGTAATGTCAGGCAGCCGGCATCAGGGGTTGCATAAACTACCACACCACCTACTGTACCAAAAGCGGTCGCATTAATGGAACTGGATGCAACCCAGTTGGATGCCACATTATTATCTGATGACGGATCACATAACATCAGGGTAGAACCAAGACCTGCTGCGGCAGCGGGCCAGCCATTGTTCGTCCTGTACCTCACTGAGTCAACGGTAACATTCAGCGCGTTTTTTATAACAAGGGATTCACCGTTGGCATTGTTTGACAGCGACTGCCCGGCATCCCACTGTAAAGTCCCTGTTATTCCTAAGTAATTATCAACGGCGGCAGCGTTCCTGGCAATGATCAGGTAATCACCAGCAGCCAGGTTACTGGACGGAAAGGTATAGGTGATCCCCAGGGTGAAGGCATACCCGGTCAGGTCCATATCCACCGCAGTATTATTGTACAACTCGATGAATTCCAGGCTGTCAACCGTGGAAGGGTCATTGTACATAATCTCTGTAATGACGAGGCTTTGGCTTCGAAGAAAAACAGATACCAGCATCAGACATACAAACATTAAAATTGTTCTCACTTGCTTCATAATCAATTAATATTGGGTTAAACAAACAATGCAATAATTACTAATAAACAGATTTACAGTGTTTTAACGAACTTCAGGGTTTGAAGATCATTTCCGTTACGGATTTTAACGGTATAAACACCAGCTGATAGACTGCCGATTTCAATGTTGGTTCGCTGAATACCGGAAAAATTTTCGGAACTGATAACCTGGCCCTGCATATTAAGAAGATCAATTTGTATTTGTTGGGCAGGTTGTTTCAGTGTCACTGTGATAAAATCTCTGGCAGGATTGGGATAAAGGCTTATTCCGTTATTCCCGATGACAGGTATGCCTTCAAGAAATGCAACATTGATGTTGTCCAGAAAAACATTATCAGCTGATCCGGTGGTGGAGTTAAATTCATCGAGCCGGCAGGAAGCCTGGAGCGTTATTTTAATACTATCGCCATATTGGGTCAGGTTGAAAATGTGATTGATGAAACCATCGCTGTTTTGGGTGGTGGGGTTAAAGTAAGAGACTCCGTTAACGTCTGCAGCTACAATAAGATCATTGATCAACACCCTGAACCAGGAGTATTTCGGTCCAACACTATAGGTCTGACGAAGGTCGAGTAATAAAATATTGTTTAGAGTCTGGTTGTTGAGAATCATGCAGGTGTATAGGGAAGCAATATGGCTGGCGTACCCGAAGGCCTGGGCAGCCGTGGTGGTTGTATCAGTATTGGCAGGCCAGTTGCCGGCGGCTTTTCCTGTCATCTGGAAACCGTATGTTCCGGAATTTCCGATGCCTGGAAGTACAAAATAGTTACTTTGGGCGGCGGCTGTCGGGATAAGATGATGGAAAGAAACCGGTGATTCGAAATCTGCAAGGAAGTAACCCGTGGGCAAGGCATTATATATGTTAATCACGAGACTGTCATTGGCAACAATCGGGTCACCGGTCAACGTTACTTTAACAGTAAGGTTATGGATACCCCATACTGAAAAATCAGCAGGAATGGCAAAGGTATGGACCAGTTGTGAAGCCGGGGCGATAGAAGCCTGAAGTGTATCGGTAATCCATGCACCCAG
>JAPLDE010000259.1:56946-62246 GCA_026391855.1 Bacteroidota bacterium
ACCCAGATCAACCCGGTAGGCGATCAGCATGGTATCTGCAGGCAGAAATCCCACATTCCTGAGAGTTGCGGTGACATTTTCGGCATTGGTCAGGCTGCATCCGTTCACCGGAGCGGTGATAGCGGTTACGGTCATATCCGGGTAGGGTTCAAAGATCCGGATGTCATCCATGGCAATTCCTTCATCCACTGTCATATAATCCGACACGAAGCGGAACCTGATCTGAACCTTGGCTTTTCCGGCCAGGCCCGGTAAAGAAGTGGTGTATTGCTGCCAGCCATTGGAATTGCCGCTCCATTTCGGAGGGGCAACCGGTCCCTGGGTACTGGTATTGTTGTAAAACCCTGCATCGGCAGTGAGCTTGTACCAGGTACTGTCGTTCACCTTAACTTCCATGATCATGGCATCATAGTTATTCTCGGTCCTCAGGTCAAGCCACACTGTCAGGAAAGGATTAATCATTCCTGAAAAGTTGAAACAAGGTGAAAGCAAAAAGCTTTCGGAATTATCAATATAATTATCAGTAAGGCCTGTAACCCATGCGTTTATTCCACTATGGGCGTTGTTCAGGTTGGGTTTTGCCGGGGTTCCCAGCACCCATTCGTCTTTAACAGCAATCATTCCACTGCTCCATCCTCCGGTACCGTTCTCAAAATCTTCCGAATATGCGCCGTTCAGGGTAAGGAACGGTATACTGGTCACTACTCTTGACAGTGTATCGTTGGTATGATCGGCGTCGCCGAATTTACTGACAACCACCTTCATAGGGTAAGCTCCCACCACCGACAGATCGACCAGCTGACTAAAGGTGTATGTAAGCATACTGTCGGGGTTAAGCGTGGTGGCAATGGATTCTGTAACCCAGCTTGTTCCGTTATTGAGGGTATACTTCACAGGAATGTTTGTTACTGCAGCGGAACCCTGGTTCTTAATGGTGATGGTAACGGCTTCCAGGTTTAAACTGCAGCTGCTTACCGGTGAGGTCATGGATTGTATGGCAAGTTCAATATCAGGCTTGTTCCTGATGATGAAATTATCTACAAACACATTGTCCCCGTTTCCCGGAGTAGCATAAGCATCGTTGAATTTGCAGGAGGATTGGAGGGTTAATTTAAAGCTTGTATTGGCAAAAGCGGTAAGATCAAATACCTGGGTAGCATAAACATCACCATTCTGGGAAGCAGGGTTGAAATTGACCAATCCGTTCTGGTTAGGGGCGGCGAAAGTATCGTTCACCATCAGCCTGAACCAGGAATACCTGGGGCCTCCGTTGGTGATATAGTTTTGACGCAGATCAAGCAATATCTGTGGATGGGAAAGGGAGGCTGCATTTACCTGGCAGGTCATGGCAACGGCATGATGGTCGGTATAGGTTCCCCATGCCTGTGCCGCCGTGGTGTTATTCCCTGATCCGCTGGGCCAGTTACCGGCAACATTGCCGGTCATTCGTAAGCCGAAGGAATTCTGGTTCCCTATTCCTGCTTCGATCCCGATACCTGCATTAACACCTTTGTTGAAAGCGAAGAAAGGCGAATTTCCCTGCTCGAAATCTTCCAGAAATGGAAACGCGGCCACTGGCTCAATCTGGGTGATCGTAACCTTAACTGTATCATTCACAGGATTGATATCTCCGGGGTATGATGTATATGCTGAAATATTATGGGTTCCCAGGACAGACAGGTTGGCTGTTCCGAGGAAGGTATACGAAATGGTATCGCCGGCAGCCAGGGTTATGTTGTCAAACTCCGCAACCGGGGCTCCGCCGTTCACGGTAAAGCTTACAGGAATGTTGCTGACGGCTATGTTTCCAAAGTTTTTAATTTTAACGGTCACAATTTCAGTGGCGGTTAAACCGCAATCGGAAACAGGATGGATTACCTTCATAACACCGACTTCCGGCTGAGGCTGATCGATAGTGACCTGGTCAAGCCCGATATCGGTATTTCCGCCGTTACTGGCGGTCGCCCTGAACCTGATCAGGACATAATGGGCGGTGGAATTGCCTAAAGGAATGGATTTCAGTTCCCATCCGACGGCAGTTGTTGTATATTTAGCCAGGTACTGATAGTTCTGTCCTCCGTCATAGGAGATCCACACGGCCATGCTGTCGGTTTGGAGAGTATTGATGTAATAGAAGCGGAGTTCCTTGTAACCCGGGGAACCCAAATCCATGAACAGGGTAAAGATCCCCTGCACTCCCGCTGCGTTGCCGGCTGAATGGAAACGGGCTGAATGGATGGTGCCATTGGCTCCCGGAACGGTATAAGCCCCGTTGTTATTTGTCCATCCTCCGGAAGTAGTCCCGTCATCATCCCTTCTCCATGAATTGTTACCCGTCGCCGGGTTATTGCCCCAGTATTGGCTTGGTGCATCATGGGTCGATAAACGATTGACCCAGGTGCTGTCGAAATTCTCTGAAAAAGGAACGGTTGCCCTGGGTTGATATAAAACCACCCTGGCAGTGGTATCGTTGGCAGGATCAGTATCGGTATTCCCGTTGGGCAGATTTGTCCAGACTTTCAGAACAGAGGCCCCGTTGAAAGGAAAATAATAGATTCCCAGGTTTATGTTACCGGCTACATCTAACGGTGATAAATTCCCGGTCCAGGGATGATGAACAGGAGTCCCGTTGTTTACGGAATAAACAATATCGGCAGAGGTAAGGTTATTGGACCCATAGTTGACCAGATTCACCTTAATAGTGTCCTCAATACTGAAAATAATGCTTGCAGGCCTGACAATGGCTACAATACCTGCATCATCAAGGGATGCGATACCAATATTGACCTGATCAATGCCAATATCGGATGTTCCGAAATTGGAAGTGGCACGGAATCTTATAATCACCTGAGAAGCGATAGTGGTTCCCAGATATAGGGTTTTTTTGTTCCACCCTCCTGTAGTCGTCAGGAATTTCTGGAGATAAGTAAAGGAAACCCCTGCATCATATGAGATCCATATAGCCAGACTGTCGGTCCCGGCACTGTTCATATACCAGAAAGTCATTTTTTTCAGACCGGCTGTGGTAAAATCGAGGTAAAGATCAAGCGTTCCCTGGAGACCAGTGGCTGAACCGGCACAGTGAAACCTGGCAGAATTGGCGGTTAATGCAGCACCGGCGGGCGTGTATGCACCCTGGGTCCCGTTCGACCATCCGGCTGATACACCGTCATCATTTCTGCGCCAGGAATTATCACTGGTATTGGGTGCGTTTTTCCAGTTATTGGTAGGGACATCGCGGAGGTTATCCCCGTTGATCCATGTATTATCAAAAGTTTCAGTGTAAGGAAGGGCAGCATATACCGGATTGTAAGGCGGAGGAACGGTACAGCCACTCAACGGAGTCGCATAAACAGTAACAGCGTTAACCAGCCCGTAAGTAGTTGCATTGATTATATTGGATGCTGACCAATTCGCGCCAATATTGTTGTCAAGCGAAGGGTCGCATAACATCAGCGACGAACCCAGCCCGTTGGCAGGACCAGGCCATGGACTAGCTGTGAAGTACCGGACTGAATCAACGGTAACACCCAGTGAATCTTTCAAAACAACGGATTCTCCATTGTTTGACAAGGCTTGCCCGTTATCCCACTGAAGGGTTCCGGTGATCCCGAAAAAATTGTTCACTGCTGTCGCTGTTTTGGCAACAATCAGGTATCCGCCTGCAGGTATCTCCATGTGAGGAAAAGTGAAGGTGATCCCAAGAGTAAATTTATACCCACCAACGTTTTTTGCTGCTATGTCACTGTTATACACCTCAATAAACTCCAGACTGTCCCCTGTGGTACCGCCTGAAGGATCGTTGTACATGATCTCTGTGATCACCAGGTTCTGGCTTCTGAGAAGAAAGGGGACTACCAAAAGCACACCCAACATTAAAAAGGTAAATGTTTTTTTCATATTGATAATGATTAATTAATAAATGCTTCAACGATAGGTAAATATAAGAAAATGTTTAGAAAATCCTGAATAAACTGGTTTTTTCTGATTTATTAATTGCAGATACTGAGTAAATTATTGAGCCGGTTTAGTATAGACAGGCATTCATGTGACTAGTTTGCTGAAAACCAAAAAAATATACTGTATTTAGACTGCCTATAAATTAACCCCGATCAATTCCTTCATACATTGACTATTGTTACTTTTGTGCCACAATAAATTCCAAAACCCTGAACGATGCGAATTGCCAGAATTTCAACTAAAGAAGCAGAAAGTACTAATCCTGAGGTTGACCTTTCCCTCATGGATTCACTCATAAAGAAATACAGGTCAAAAAAAGGAAATATGATCCCTTTGCTACAGGGGACACAGGAACTCTACGGCTACATCCCGAATCCCGCCTTTGATAAGATTGCTTCTGAAACGGGGTTAAAATTAAGCGATATGTATGGAGTGGCTACCTTTTACGCCCAGTTCCGGTTAAAACCTGTGGGGAAGATCATTGTAAAGGTATGCCATGGTACTGCCTGCCATGTTCAGAATGCCAATGCCCTGAGTGATTCACTAAAGGAAATCCTGGGGGTTGGCGATGGAGAAACGACGGAAGACGGGCTGTTTACCCTCGAATCCGTGGCCTGCCTGGGCTGTTGTTCACTGGCACCGGTAATGATGGTGGGTGGTGATACCTTTGGCAAACTAACTGGTGGACAAGCAGTTAAAATTATCAAGAATATCAGAATCCAGGAAAGTAACTAGAAAACTATGCAGACTACCGTAACTGTTGGATTGGGAAGCTGTGGCATCGCTGCCGGCGCCAATAAGACCTACCAGAAGATCCTGGCTATCAAAGAAGCCGAAAATCTGGATTTTAAATTGAAAAAAACTAGTTGTATCGGGATGTGCTACCGTGAACCCCTGGTTGAAATAACCGATGAAACAGGGACTTATCTCTACGGTGAAATCGATGAGGGAAGGGCTATAGAGGTCATTGAAAAACACCTTCATCAGCATTCTCCAATCAGGGAATGGGTGGTTCAGACCGATCTTTTTGATGCACAGGAGAATGATTTTGCTGCCTCTCAGAATAAAATTGCCCTGAGGAATTGTGGTTTTATCGATCCTGAGATTATTGAAGAATACGAGGCAAGAGGCGGATACCGGGCCATTAAGAGAATTGCCGGGGCAAGGATCTCCAGGCTGGATGTCATCCAGACAGTACTTGAATCAGGACTCAGAGGCAGGGGTGGCGGAGGATTCCCAACCGGGATGAAATGGAAATTTGCTAACAATAATAAATCGGCCGAGAAATATATCATCTGCAATGCCGATGAAGGTGACCCCGGCGCCTTTATGGACCGTTC
>JAPLDE010000223.1:0-513 GCA_026391855.1 Bacteroidota bacterium
GTGACTATTAGTATTTATAGTCCCCATGAGCAAATTTATTGCATAAGTTGCAACAAAATTGTCCTGAAAATCCCATATACCATTGCCAAAGAAAAAACAACTGCCTGGTATCCAGTTCCCTGCCAAGGTTATCGTTTCCGGCGAGTTTGAATTAAAACGGGTATCCCCGCTGTATTTTACATCCAATAGTGAATTAGCAGTATTAAAAGTTAAACTACCCCATATATTTAAACCGCCACCTCCCCTGAACTTAACCTTTCTGTTATTATGTGACCAGGTCATATCGTGAAAATCAACCATACTGTTAATAATAACCTCAGTATCGCCTTGATTTACAAAGGAATTATTGTTAAAAAATACATTATCAAGTACACCTGGGATCACGGTAGGATGATCTGTCCCTCCTGAAGTAAGTGCCCAATTGTTCAGGTTATTCCAGGTGTGATCCAGGTTCCCGCCAACCCAGTAATAATCAACCTGTGCCTTACAGTCATTGCCTAATGATAATAATAA
>JAPLDE010000223.1:519-3486 GCA_026391855.1 Bacteroidota bacterium
CAATAAAAATTGATAAAGCGTTGATTATTAATGTCCTGTAGTATTTTTGTTCGTCGAGAAGCCCCATAGACAATTGAATTTATATAAGAGTCCCTAGTTTGCTAAGATATGTAAATTCATATTTTCAACAGTGAAAAATATTTAAACCCCCTGACTTATTTAATGAACCCCTGCTTCTGTTTAACGAAACAAGATGTTGAATCGTCAAAAAGATTTTTTTTTCTACATATTCAGGATTTTCTTAAATTGCTCTACCATATTAATATAGTACTCTTAATATCCATTAATTATCCCTTCTGTAGAAATTTTGGCATTTGGATTTAACCAATTGATAATGAGCTGTTGACATCAAAATACATTAACACATAATATTATGAAGAATGTTATCTTTTTCCTGCTGAACCTGGCCGTTATCGGCCTGTTTGCCCAGTCACCACAGGCCATTAAGTACCAGGCTGTTGCCAGGAATACCAGTGGTAATATTCTGGTAAACCAGGTTATCAATATGCGGATCGGCATATTGTCGGGAGGACCTGATGGAACTTCGCTCTACCAGGAAACCCATACTGTGGCAACCAACGCATACGGGTTGGTGAACCTGGAAATAGGGCGGGGGACCCTGCTGTCCGGAAATTTTTCTACCATCCAGTGGGGACAGGGGAGTTACTTTGTTAAAGTTGAGGTAGATGAAAACGGCGGAAACAATTTTTCCCTGCTTGGAGTATCCCAGCTTCTTTCGGTGCCTTATGCCTTACACGCCAACACCGCCTCAGATGCAAGCACGGCGGAGTTTGCCAGTGTAAGTAATTATGCCAATTCTGCTGGAATTCTGAAACTTACCGATGAACAACGGGATACTATTTCAAATCCGCCCAATGGGATGATCATTTATAATCTTACCACATTTTGTCTCAATTTTTATCGCAACGACAACTGGTTCCAGCTTTGCGGCGATTGTGTGCCCCAGCCTTCCATCGCTTATGCAGGACCAGATATAGCCCGTTGCGCCGACACTGTTGTTCAGTTAAATGCCAACCCACCGGAAAAAGGCACCGGAACCTGGAGTGTGCTGGGTGGTGATAATAATGATTTGTCAGATATTTATGACCCCCATGCAATCCTCACCGGTCATCTCAACCAGGTTTATACCCTGTTGTGGCAGGTTGCCACCTCCTGTTCTGTCACAATGGACTATTTACAAGTCGCATTCAATCAATTGATTCCTGCTAATGCAGGTGCCGACCAGCATCTTTACGACAATTATTTAACTTTCCTTAATGCTAATTTTCAGGGTTTCGGAAATATAGGACAATGGACAATCATGAGCGGTTCTGACGGATATCTTGGCGACTATTCCAACCCTTATGCCTATTTCCAGGGTGTTGCAGGGGAATCTTATACCCTGAGGTGGACTACCTGGAACGATTGCGATACCAGTTTTGATGATGTTATCATTTCCTTCTGCACGGGGTTTGTTGCCGCGAACGCCGGAGCCGACATCCCGAATTCCCTGGGCTATTGCGCTCAGCTTCAGGGAAATTCTCCCGGCCTGGTGGGAATATCCGGTCGATGGTCAGTGATAACGGGCAGCGGAGGCACTTTTGCTGATTCAACGCAAGGAAATACATTGTTCACCGGGCTTCCGGGTACGAATTATGAATTAAAATGGACCCTAACCTCAGCCTGCGATACGACCAGCGACAATGTTATTGTGAACATGAATAATTTATATAGCGCCAACGCAGGTCCGGATCAGTACAACCATTATACTTATTATTCTGATTTTTATACTGTTACACTTGCCGGGAATAATCCTGGTCCAGGGATTTCAGGGCAGTGGAGCATTCTCAGCGGCTCAGGCGGTAATATCGTCGAAAATTCTAATCCCAATACCGAATTCCAGGGGATACGTGGAGAATCATACACGCTTCTGTGGACCATCTGGAACGATTGCGGGACCAGTATTGATGAGGTAAGCATCCGTTTCTGCCCCGACACAATCAGTGCGAATGCCGGGCAGGATATTCCAAAAACACTGGGTTATTGTGTGCAACTTCAGGCCAACTCACCGGCAATAGAAGGCCTGTCAGCATTTTGGTCAGTATCAGTGGGTTCGGGAGGTACATTTTCTGATCCGGGTCAGGCTAATGCGATATTTACAGGGCTTCCCGGCATGAATTATGAGTTAAAATGGACCATCACCTCCATTTGTGACACGTTCAGCGACATTGTTGCAGTGAATACAAATAACTTTTATACTGCAAACGCAGGGCCGGATCAGTATAACCATTATACTTATTATTCTGATTATTATACTGTTACACTTGCCGGGAATAATCCTGGTACAGGAATTTCCGGGCAGTGGAGCATTCTCAGCGGCTCAGGTGGTAATGTGGCCGATTTTTCAAATCCCGGTTCCGAATTCCAGGGGATGCGAGGAGAGTCCTACACCCTTCTCTGGATTATATGGAACGATTGCGGGACCAGTTCTGATGAGGTGAGCATCCGTTTTTGCCCCGACCCGATCACGGCGAATGCCGGGGAAGATATTCCAAATACTTTGGGCCATTGTGTTCAGCTTCAGGGAAATACACCTGCAGTAGAAGGCCAGACTGGTTCTTGGTCAGTGAATGCGGGTTCGGGAGGCTCATTTTCTGATCCGAATCAGGGTGATGCGATATTTACAGGATTACCGGGTACAAGTTATGTTTTACAATGGACCATCACCTCTATCTGTGATACAAGCATCGATTTTGTAAATGTTACCCTCAATAATGCCTATGGGGCCAATGCTGGTCCCGACCAGCAGACTTACGCCAATAATACTTATCTGGCCGGAAATGACCCGGGTATGCATAATTACGGCGAATGGACCATCATCAGCGGTTCAGGAGGGGAAATCAACGATATATCTAATCCAAATACTTATTTTCAGGGAATTGCCGGAGAATCCTATACCCTTCGGTG
>JAPLDE010000267.1:0-13186 GCA_026391855.1 Bacteroidota bacterium
AACCGCCATTCCCCTTCCGGGATATAATTCACCGATCATATGGAACGACAGGATATTTCTCTCGGGTGCCAATGAAACTAAGCGTGAATTATATTGTTTTGATGCGAATACAGGAAAGTTGCTCTGGCTGACGAAAGCAGAGAAAATACCCGGCAGCCCGGTGGAAGTCCCTAAAGTTAACAGGGAGACAGGTTTTTGTGCCCCTTCCCTTACCACTGACGGGAGAAGGGTATATGCCATTTTTGCCAATGGGGATATTATTGCCGTAGATATGGATGGCAAGAAGGTCTGGGAGAAAAACCTGGGCTTACCGAAGAATCATTATGGTCATTCATCCTCCCTCAACATATACCGGGACAATGTTATCGTTCAGTACGATCAGAGCGGGAATGCCAGTGTGATGGCTCTATCGGGCAAAAGCGGGGAAGTGATGTGGAAGACGAACAGGGATGTGAGGGTTTCCTGGTCATCGCCGGTGGTTGTCAACACGGGGCAACGGACAGAGATACTGCTGGCTGCCGATCCTTACGTGGCTTCTTATGATCCCGGGAACGGGAAGGAATTGTGGAGATTCAGCTGTATATCGGGAGAAGTGGGGCCATCCCTTGCCTATGCTGATGGAATCGTATTCTCAGTGAATGAGTATTCAAAACTGGCGGCCATCCGCATTGGTGACCAACCCAGGTTATTATGGGAAGATACTGAGTACCTTTCCGATGTACCCAGCCCGGTGGCTGATAAGGACTACCTTTTCCTTTGCAGCAGCTACGGGACTTTTGTTTGTTATGAAGCAAAAACCGGAAGGAAATTATGGGACAAGGAGTTTGGTAAAACCGTCTACGCCTCTCCGATCCTGGCCGGGGGAAATATTTTTTTGATGGACAGCAAGGGGATCATGCATATCTTCAAGGCAGGGAAGACCTATGAGCCGGTGCATGATCCGGTGCTTGGAGAAGGCTCATTTTGTACCCCTGCCTTTGCTGAGGGAAGGATTTATATCAGGGGAGATAAAAACCTCTATTGTATCGGTAAGTAGGAGATGGTCATGAAGAAACAGAGAGAAAGTCAATCCCATATTGTCGATCGTATCATTGCCATCCATGGCAGGTCAATGGAAGCTGTCATCCCTATCCTTCAGGATATTCAGAAAGAATTCAATTATTTGCCTGAAGAGGCTCTCCGGCATGTTTGCAGCCATACGGATATTACCCCTTCTGCCATTACAGGGGTATCAACCTTTTATTCCCATTTCAGGTCCGGCAAGGCTGGAGAACACATTATAAGGGTTTGTACGGGGACTGCCTGCCATGTTAAAGGAGCCCTGAATGTTTATGATGCTCTTTGCAGGGAGTTGAAACTGGCGAAGGGAGAAGTAACGGATCCGCAAGGGAAATTTACGCTGGAGAAGGTTTCCTGTCTGGGATGCTGTACCCTGGCCCCTGTCGTGAAAATTGACGACATCACATACGGGCATTTAAAGACCGATAAGGTAGGAGAGATGTTACATGATTTTCTCACACGGCAATATGGGTTAAAGAAGCAGAGAAACCACCGTAAGAAGTCTGTTGAAACGACCCTGGGAGAGATACGGATCGGACTGGGTTCCTGCTGCATAGCCAGTGTCAGTGAAGCGGTAAAAGCCGAGCTGGAGAAGACCTTATGGGAGAATCAGATCCATGTAGATGTTAAGCAGGTAGGGTGTGTCGGGATCTGCCATCAGGTGCCTGTGCTGGAAGTGGTTAAACCAGGTGGACAAGTAGCTTTTTATGCCAAAGTGAAGCCTGAAGAGGTAAGGGAGGTAGTGTTAAACCATTTCCGGCCTGAAGGTTTTTTCAGCCGTCTCCGTATGGGTTTTTCCGGGATGATAGGGAATCTGCTTGAAGAGGGTATCCCCAGGTCGTTTCAACGATACGACCAGGAACAGAGGGAAACTCCGTTGCAACAATTCCTGGAACCCCAACTAGCTATTGCCACCGAAGACAGGGGAGTGATGATACCCTGTGATCTTGAAGACTTTCAGCACTTTGGTGGATTCCGGCAGCTGAAATACTGCCTGGATCAGCTTACTCCTCAGCAGGTGATCGATGAGATAAGCCTCAGCGGTCTCAGGGGCAGGGGAGGAGCTGGTTTTCCTACAGGCCGGAAATGGCAGTTGGTTAAAGACCAGGCCAGTTCAGGGAAGTATGTGATCTGTAACGGGGATGAAGGTGATCCCGGGGCCTTCATGGACAGGATGTTGCTGGAGTCTTATCCCTTACGCATCATAGAAGGCATGTTGATTGCAGCCTACGCTACAGGGGCAAATCACGGAATCTTTTACATCCGGGCCGAGTATCCGTTAGCGGTAAGAAGGGTTAAAGAAGCCATCCATCTCTGCAGAGAGAAGGGGATCATCGGACCTTCGATACTTGGAAGCGCCTTTTCCTTTGAAATAGAGATCTTTGAAGGGGCCGGCGCCTTCATTTGCGGGGAGGAGACTGCTCTGATCGCCTCGGTGGAGGGCAGGCGGGGCCATCCTTCCCTACGCCCCCCATACCCTGCCTTCAAAGGACTTCATCAAAAACCAACCCTGGTAAATAATACCGAGACCCTTTCCCTCATCTCCTGGATCATCCGTCACGGGGCAAAGACCTTTGCGGTCATCGGAACACCCCGGAGCAAGGGCACCAAAGTATTTGCCCTGGCAGGAAAAGTCAGGTTCGGAGGATTGATCGAAGTCCCTATGGGAATTACCATCCGGCAGATCGTGGAGGATATAGGAGGAGGAACAATAGGTCACAAATTTAAAGCCGTACAGATAGGAGGACCATCCGGTGGATGCGTACCAGCCTCTCATGCCGGTCTTCCGATTGATTTTGAAGAACTTATCACAGCCGGGTCAATGATGGGGTCGGGTGGATTGATCGTGCTTGACGAATCGGATTGTATGGTTGACATCGCCCATTATTTTCTTTCCTTTACCCAGCAGCAGTCATGCGGGAAATGCACCTTCTGCAGGGTCGGGACAAGGCGGATGCTCGACCTGCTGGAAAAATTCAGGCACGGATCTGCCAGGGAGGAAGATCTTCATCAACTCGAACGACTGGCTGCAAGCGTTAAACAGGGAAGCCTCTGCGGACTGGGGAAAACGGCCCCCAATCCTGTTCTCTCCGCCTTAAGATACTTCCGCAAAGAGTTTGAAGCTCATATACAGGGACACTGTCCTGCGGGGAAATGCCAGCCCCTGATCACCTATCATATTAATGAAACCTGTATAGGCTGTACCATTTGTGCCAGGCAATGCCCTGCTTCTGCCATAGAAAACACCCCTTATGAAATGCACCATATTGATGTTGAAAAATGTATAAAATGTGATATTTGCCGGCAATGTTGCCCGGTAGATGCCATAACGGTAAGATGATTACACTCACTATCGATCATATTGTAGTCCAGGTCCCTGAGGGAGTGACTGTTATGCAGGCAGCCGGATCCATCGGGACAGAGATCCCGTCCATGTGCTATCTTCCTGGTCATTTCAATCATCCTTCCTGTATGGTTTGTATGGTCAGGGATGCTCAGTCAGGAAAATTCTTTCCTTCCTGTGCCATGCCGGTATCAGAAGGAATGCAGGTGATAACTCATTCCCCGGAGATCAGGGAGATGCGAAGGGAGTCTCTGGAGCTTCTCCTCAGCGATCATGCAGGGGATTGTGAGGCTCCCTGCCGTTTGTCCTGCCCGGCTTTCATGAATATTCCGCTGATGAACAGGCTGATCGCCTCATCAGATTTTGAACAGGCATTGCAGGTTGTACAGGAAGAAATCGCACTGCCCCTCTTACTGGGATACATCTGCCCGGCCCCCTGTGAAAAGGCATGCAGGAGAAAGCCTTTACAGGGGTCTGTTTCGATCTGCCTTCTGAAAAGGACCACTGCCACAGTAACTAAAAGCCGGGAAAAAATAGCAGAGGCGTTAATTCGCCCTTCCGGAAAGAAAGTTGCTGTAATCGGAACTGGACCTGCAGGACTGGCTGCGGCATTCTACCTGTTAAGAGCAGGACATCAATGTGTATTGTTTGATAAAAATGACCAGGCAGGAGGATCCCTGCGGTATGATATTCCGGAAAGCCGTCTTCCCAGGGAGATACTGGATGCAGAAATCCGGGTGATACAGCAAATGGGAGCTGTTTTTGAGATGAACCGGACTATTACCGGCGAAGCCTTTGAAGATCTCGTAAAAGAATTCGATGCAGTGATCCTGGCATCAGGCGAAAGAAGCCAGCAACCATCGGGTTTTCCGGCCATCAACACTCATACAATGGGCACAAGCCGTCCCGGGATCTTTGGCTGCGGAGCTATTGTCCGGCCGACCGGCATGGCCGTCAGGTCGGCCGCCCAGGGCAGAGTAGCTGCCTTAGAAACCGATATCTACCTGAAATCCGGCAAACATAAAAAATCCGGGATAACGTTTCACTCGGTCATTACCCACCTGTTTGAGTCTGAATTGCAGGAATATCTTAAGGAAAGCATTCCCGGACCCAGAACAGAACCCCAAAGCGGATTCCTTGCCGGGTTTTCTGCCGAAGAGGCTGTAAGGGAAGCAAAAAGATGCCTCCGTTGCGATTGCCGGAAATCATCCGGCTGTAAGCTCAGGATACTATCGGATGAGTATCAGGCCAACAGGAAACGTTTTACCGGCCCTGAAAGAAAACGGCTTACCAAGTCCATGCAGCACGATCTGGTGGTATATGAACCCCAGAAGTGTATCCGCTGCGGGCTTTGTATAGAGATCGCAGGAAAAGAAAAACAGGCTCTTGGACTGACTTTTGTCGGGCATGGGTTCGAAGTGGAGATCGGTGTGCCTTTTAACCAGACGATAAAAGAGGCGTTGATCCTCACCGCCCTTGAATGTGCAACATCTTGCCCTACTGGAGCACTGGCGGTTAAAGAATTGACAATTGACAATTAAAATATAGATAATCAGAATGTTAGATAAAATAAGATATTTCGTTTTTGGGATTATTCTATTTCTGTTAGAGTTATTCATTCCACATGAATTGTACGGGCAGGAGAGGAGTGCGGATTGCTGGCCGATGTTCAGGGGAGATCAGCAGCTGAGCGGTTCGGCAACAGCCAGGATATCGCCGCCTTTAAAGCTGTTATGGACGTTTAAAACAGGTGATGCGGTCAGATCTTCTCCGGTCATTTATAAAGGGATCATCTTTGTAGGGTCCAATGACGGGTTCATCTATGCGATCACTTCGGGGGGGGCGCTGAAGTGGAAATATGATGCTAAAACGTCTGTGGAAGCATCCCCGTTGCTGGTTGACAATACGGTTTATGCCGGCTCACTGGAAGGTATTATATATGCGATTGATTCTCAGACGGGTAAGCTGAAATGGAAATTCAAAACCGAAGGGCAGATCTCCGGTTCTTCTACCTGGACCTATAGCACGGATAAGAAAGAAAAGTGGATACTGACAGGCAGTTACGACAACTTTTTATATTGCCTGAGGGCCAGCGACGGCAAGCTGATCTGGAAATTTGAATCGGGCAATTACATAAACGGAACACCTGCTATTTATGGGAAGGTGGCTGTTTTCGGAGGTTGCGACAGCAAGTTGCACCTGGTGAACACCGATCAGGGCAAAGAGCAAACCAGCATTGATATCGGGACATATGTCCCTGCCTCGGCTGCAGTATCTGGTGACAGGGCATTCCTGGGTAATTACGATGGTGAATTTTATGGTGTAAGCCTTGTTCAGAAGAAAATTCTGTGGAAGACTCCCGGAGGAGGACCCTTTCTGGCTTCTCCGGCCGTGTCAGGGAACAAAGTCGTTACTGCTTCCCAGAATTATTATGTGTATTGCTTTGATACAGAGCATGGTAAGCTGTTATGGAAATTCAAGACCCTCGGGAAAGTGAATGCGTCACCAGTAATCATTGGGAACCAGGTTGTTATAGCATCCGGTGACGGGAGAATTCGCTTTCTGGACCTGGTCAGCGGAAAAGAAAAATGGAGCTATGAGGTCGGTTCCCCTTTTTATAGTACGGTTGCCGTGACCTCAAATCTGCTCATTTTAGGTGCGGATGACGGAAAAATATATGCTTTCGGACCAAAATAATGAACAATTAATGAAGATAGTAAACATTGTACCTGGTTTCGGAGGAACATTTTATTGTGGAAACTGTCTGCGCGACAGTGGCCTGATGAAATCATTGAGAAAAGCCGGCCACAATGCCGTTACCCTGCCTGTTTATCTTCCGCTCACCCTGAACGGGACCCTTGTTCCCTCTGAGATACCGGTATTCTATGGGGCAGTGAATATTTATCTCAAACAACAATTTCCCCTCCTGAGAAAAATGCCAGGATGGCTTGAAAGAGCTTTCAATTCTCCCGCAATGATGAGAATGGCCTCAGCCAAAGCAGGCTCCACCCGGGCAGAAGGAATGGAGAAGCTCACGGAGTCCATGCTCTTGGGAAAGGAGGGAAACCAGGCCGGGGAACTGCAACAACTGGTTGATTATCTGAAACATATTGAAAAACCGGACGTAGTTCATTTTTCAAATGCCCTGTTGCTGGGTATGGCCGGGCAGATCAGGGAAGAGGTGAAGGCTTCTGTCGTTTGTTCTTTACAGGATGAGGATATATGGGTTGACGCCATGAAAGAAGAATACAGGGATAAGATGTGGAAACTGATGGCGGAAAAAGCCGGGGATGTGGATGCTTTTATCGCTGTCAGCCAGTATTTTGCAGCATTTATTCAAGAGAAACTGGCGATTCCAGAAGAAAAAATTCATGTCGTTCACATCGGGGTAGATAAGGACTCATATGCTTACCATCAACCAGTACTCAACCCTCAGGTTATCGGATATCTTTCACGGATTTGCCATGAGAATGGGTTTGAGATCCTGGTGGATGCTTTCCTGTTATTGAAGAAAGACAGCCGCTTTCAGGAACTGAAGCTGAAAGCCACCGGGGGCTCGACAAATGACGATAAGATATTCATACACAGGCAGATCAGAAAGCTACGACAGGCAGGTATAAGTGTGGATGCAGCTATCTGCAATGACTTTTCCCGGGATAACCTACAGGATTTTTTCTCTTCTCTTACGGTGATGTCTGTTCCGGTACTGAAGGGGGAGGCTTTTGGTTTGTATCAGCTTGAAGCCATGGCCTCAGGAATTCCCCTGGTTCAACCTGCCCTGGGAGCCTTTCCCGAAGTGATTGAGCTCAGCAGCGGAGGAGTGATCTATCAGCCCAACACCGCTGAGGCGCTGGCTGAAAAACTGGCTGAAGTTCTTTCTGATACAGGAAGACTCAACGAAATGAGTTTGGCCGGAAGAAAAGCGATTGAAGAAAAGTTCAATTGTGAAATACTGACGAGGAAGATGGTGGAGATTTATCATAATATTAGATAATATCATTTTCTGAAAATGAAATTATCGGATAATTTCATTTTTGAAAAAGAATATTATCCACGGACAGAATTAATTCAACAATAAAATAACATCTCAATGCTGGCAGTCCTGAAAAACATTTCAAAGTATTATGAACAGCCTGGATCCGGTATCCGCACCATGGTTCTTGAAGATCTCAGCCTGATCATTGAGGAGAACGATGCAGTGGCTGTGGTGGGGCCATCGGGTTCAGGGAAAAGCACCCTGCTGAACATACTGGGAACCCTTGACCAGCCTTCTTCCGGCCAGGCGTTCCTGAAAGGAATGGATGTTATCTCCCTGAATTCCAATAAGCTGGCTGAAATGAGGAACAAGCTGATCGGGTATGTTTTTCAGCAGCATTATCTGTTGCCTCAATTGACGCTACTTGAGAATATCCTGCTTCCCACCCTGCCCGGAAAAGAAAAACACATGCAGAAGAATGATCTGGAAAGGGCACTCCGGCTTATCGACAGGGTTGGGCTGACAGCCTGCCGGGACCGGCGACCTACCGAACTTTCAATTGGGGAATGCCAGCGCGGAGCTGTCGTCAGGGCCCTGATCAACAAACCGGCCTTGTTGCTGGCCGATGAACCTACCGGTTCCCTGGATGCGGGAAATGCAGATGAACTGGGCAACTTACTGGTAGAGTTGAACCGTGAACAGCATACAGCCCTGGTTGTGGTGACCCATTCGACCGGACTGGCTGAAAAAATGGGCAGAAAGTACAGGCTGGTGAACGGAAAACTGCAGCCGGAAGAAAAAAGATGAACAATACGCAATTAATCTTCAGGAATCTCTGGTTTTTCAGAAAATCCTACCTGGCTGTGTTTACCGGGGCTGTGATTTCGGTCGCAGTGCTGACGGGTGCCCTGATCATTGGGGATTCTGTCAGGTACAGTCTTCAAAAGTTGGCAGTGACAAGGCTTGGAAAGATCAGGTTTTCCATGGAAACCGGCGACAGGTATTTCAGGGATTCACTGGCCTATGATCTGGCCTCGAAAATCAATGGACCGGTGGTGCCGGTTTTACAAACGGAAGGGATCCCGGTGAATCCTGACAATGACCTCAGCATAAACCGGGTACAGGTGTATGGAATAGATCAGCGGTTCCGGGTGTTGTGGAATAATTCCCCGGCTGCTCCTGGAGAAGACGAAGCCCTTATCAATCAGAATGTTGCCGAAAAGCTTGGACTAGGTACCGGAGATGAATTCCTGCTGAAATTACCCCGGCAGGGAATGGCCCCTTCCGATGCGCCTTTTGTTTCAGAAAAGTCAAATTCTGTATCAATAAGGCTAAAGGCCAGGGTTTTAGATAAGAAAGAGTGGGTGGGTCGTTTTAGCCTGAAAAGTAACCAGGTCTCTCCATACAATATTTATGTTTCATTACCCCAAATGGCCGCAGTTCTTAGTCTGAAAGGCCGGTCAAACCTTCTCCTGGTCGGCAGCCCGCAAGGGAACTCCTTCACTGCCGGAAAGCTGGATACCCTGCTTCAGCAGGTCTGGAAACCGGCAGATGCCGGGTTAGTGATCAGCCGGATAGCGAATAAAAATATATTTGAAATAACCTCTCAGCGTATCTTCCTCGATGACAGGCTGATAAGGGGTGTTGCTACAGCGCTTCACGGAGGTTCTTTTCTGCTGACGTATCTGGCCAACTCCCTGTCTGTCAAAAATAAAACTACTCCCTATTCATTTATTACCGCTGCTGATAGTATCTATCTTAAACAAAATCTGAAAGATAACGAGATCATTATCAATAGTTGGCTTGCTGAAGACCTGGATACCAGGCCGGGTGATTCCCTGACCATGAAATATTTCCTCATGGGCCCGATGCGAAGGTTGAAAGAGGACAGTACCAGCTTCGTTATCAGATCAGTGATCAGTTTATCTGATCCTGTTTCGGATCCGTCCCTGATGCCGGCTTTCCCAGGTATGTCGGATGCGGGAAGCTGCCGTGACTGGGAAACGGGAACCGTGGTCGATCTGAAAAGGATAAGGGATAAGGATGAAAGATATTGGAATGATCATCGCGGTACCCCCAAGGCTTTCATTTCACTGGAAAAGGGCCGGAAGCTCTGGGCCAATCCTTTTGGTGCTTCTACAGCCCTGAGATTTCCTGCTGAAGGGAATGATATTCATGGAATTGAATCAGCTTTCAGACAACAGGTGAGGCCTGAGGAAAACGGATTAAAATTTCAATCCGTGTATGATGAAGGAATGAGTGCTGCGGCTCATTCCACCGATTTCGGCTCCTTGTTTCTCAGCCTGAGCTTTTTCATCATTATTTCAGGATTTCTGCTGATGGCCATGTTATTCACCCTTCACCTGAGTAGCAGGATGAAAGAAGCGGCCCTCATGTCTGCCATCGGTTTTCATAAACGACATATTATCAGTATTTTACTTGCTGAGGCTGGGATCATTAGCATGATGGCCGGTATAATAGGTGCAATCCTTGGCATATTTTATAACCAGTTTTTACTGTTTGGGTTGACTACTATTTGGAAAAATGCCGTCGGAACCCCTTTTCTTGAATGGCATGTTGAAATAACCACATTAATAATGGGAGGGCTTTCGGGAATTGTCCTGACACTGGCAATACTTTTACTGATGATCTCCCGCAGCCTGAAACGGCCTTTGTCGGTCATACTGAGAGGCAGCCGGATGGCTGACCGGGAAAAAAAGCCGGGAAAAAAGTCGGTTCTTCTGGTTTTGTGGCTGTTTTCGATCGCAACCTTTTTATTATTGGTTTATTCATTGTTTGGGAGAAATGATCCCGATCCCACTCTTTTCCTGGTATCGGGAGCCCTGATGATGGCCGCGGGCATTGGTTGGGTAAGTTATTTCTTTCTTCATTCAGGAAGCTGGGCCGGGTTCAGTTTTCACGGATTCCGTGCTCTGTTGGTGAAAAATGTCGGTTATAACCTTACCCGGATGCTGGGAGTGGTTACCCTGGTCTCTCTGGGTACGTTTACCCTGGTCATTACCGGTGCCAACCGCAGAACATTTTACGGATCGGAGAACGATCGCCGGTCGGGCACCGGTGGGTTTCTGTTCTGGGCCGAAACCACGATTCCTGTTGAGTATGACCTGAATTCACAGATTGGGAAAGAACATTTTTCCATACAGGATGAAGAGGCTTTGAAAAGGGTACATTTTTTTCAGATGCTTCGTTTTGAGGGTAATGACGCCAGCTGCCTGAACCTGAATCAGATTACCCGTCCTGCTTTGCTTGGTGTGGACACAAGGTATCTTGACAGTGCCGCAGCTTTTACTTTTGTGACATTGGAAAGCCGGCAATACAAAGGCCTTTGCTGATCAGACCGTCATCAAGTGGGGGTTACATAAGAAAACCGGGGATACGCTAAAATACCTGGATGAAGAAGGGAACACGCTGAATGTGAAGCTTATGGGAGCCCTGGACAATTCCGTTTTCCAGGGAAGTCTCCTCATTTCCGACAGCCTGATACGTAGATATTTCCCTTCTTCCGGTGAAACAAAAGTCATGTTGGTTGACGGACCTTTTCAAAAGCGCCAGGAGATCGGTAAACGGCTGGAAGAACTGTTCCGCGACCAGGGTATGATGGTCACCCCGACATCTGTTAAGCTGGCTGGTTTCAATTCGGTCCAGAATACCTATTTGTCGGTATTTATGCTGTTGGGAGGACTGGGTATCCTGATCGGGACTATTGGGATGGGTTTCTTTCTGATCAGAAACATAGTGGAAAGAAAGAAAGAACTGGCCGTTTATCTCGCCCTGGGCTTCACACCTTCACAGTTACTGAAGCTGCTTTGCACGGAATACCTGATCATCTTTCTGTCGGGTATCTGTATCGGAATTATTTCAGCCATTACCGCCCTTATACCTTCCTTGCTTTCCCTGGACTTTCAACTCCCCGCTGTCTTCCTTCTGCTCATCATTGCCTGTATCCTTTTCAGCGGAGTTGCCTGGATCTTCTTTCCGGTGAAATCAACCCTGAAAGAAAACCTGGTCTTGTCATTGAGAGAAGAATAAAATAAATATGTAATTTTGTCGGTAAATTCAGAAGCCTGACAGACCAATGGCTGTAGTCTTCCTGGAGGAGTTAAAGTCAAGTAATACAAGTTTTTATATTAATACAGTTTTTCATGAAACGTTCCGTCATTTACACATTCATTGTCTCATTAATATTGCTTTGCCTGCCTTTCCAACATATACTGGCCCAGGCATCCGGGCCGAAAGTGCATAAGGTCATTGTCAAAGAAGTAAAGCAGGTGACAGGATATACCTACTTACTTGTTACAGAAAATAATACCGAGCAATGGATGGCCATGCCGAAACTTGAAGCTAAAACCGGTGATATCTTTTACTATAACCAGAGCATGAAGATGACTAATTTCCCCAGTAAAGAACTCGGGAAAACCTTTGAAACCATCTATTTCCTGGAGAAGATCAGTAAAGATTCACTGATGGCCACTGATGCTATCCCGGCTTCAACTCAATCCATGATGGGGAATTCCATGGGAGGAGGAAATGCCAAACCGAAGATGACGATAAAAAGGGAAGATATTAAGATTGATCCTGCAACCGGGGGAGTAACCATTGCCGAATTGATGGAAGGCCTTGAAGTATACAGGAATAAGACCCTAACCATCAGGGCACAGATCATTAAGGTCAGCGATGATATCATGAACAGAAACTGGCTTCATATCCAGGATGGAACCGCCTTTGAAGGAATCTTCGACCTGACCGTTACCACCAGCGAGAAATTAAAAGCAGGTGATATTGTGACGCTTCAGGGTAAGATAAGTTTTAACAAGGACTTCGGGCATGGCTACCATTATGATGTCATCATGGAAGATGCTGTGGTTGTAAAATAGCACACTGTTTCTTAAGGATAGACAGGAGTATATTCCTTTTCTGTAGTACTGTGGGGCTCTCCATGGCAGGTAAGTGTACATGAATTCGTCCCGGTTCCGGCGGCATGGGCAAACTGGCTTTGGGTATTGGGAGTAACCGAAGAAACGCAGTTGGGTACATTCCTGTCGATATTGATCAGGTGAAACTGTTCACTTCCGTGAGAATCGTGGCAAACATAACATTCAGCCTGTAAGTCACCCAAATGGGTTCCGTGCCTGGGGAAACGTGAATTTGAGTTACTGGTCCAGTAATTGTTTGCATGACATTTTGCACATACATCTCCGGAATTGGCATTAACAGCATTGTGGTATGTCTTGAAATTATTTACAGTAACACCCGGTGTAGCCTGGTCAAGAATATGCAGGTTTTGCGATCCGTGAGGTCCGCGTCCCTGTCCTGAGTTGGTAGCGGCAGGATTGTTATGACAGCTTGTACAATACATGCGGGAAGTATATGACCAGGGGGAAACAAATGATATTGGGTTGATATTCAGGTTTTTACCTACAGCTAAGATGGGGTGGTAGGACAAGTTGTTGGGATTATACTCCCGGGCCATATCGCGGTTATCGGCAATCTGACCATTGGATCCTCCGGTTGTCAGTTTCTTCAGACCATCCGGAACCAGGGCCGATCCGTTCCACCCGTCAGGAAGATAGGCAGGCATGGTGGGGGTAAAGCTTGAGTGACATTTAAAACAAACCTGGTATTCCTGGGTTACGGAAGGCATCCAGGAGAAAGTAGTCGGGGCACCGGCTCCGTTACCGTACACGGGTTCAACCCCGGTTGCACCGGTCAGTGTGGGCAACAGGGCTGGCGCCGTGGCAGTTCCTGCAACAACTCCATGAGGATTGTGGCAGTCGACACATTCCACA
>JAPLDE010000267.1:13209-34806 GCA_026391855.1 Bacteroidota bacterium
TTTCTGGTAAGTGGCAGCCGGATCGTGTTTATAGAATGCGGTAGAGGTATTGGTGTTACCGCTGAAGGCCAGGTGTACTTTAACGGAAGCAATCCCTGCAGCTCCATGACAGTTCAGACAGAAACCCTCTTCTTCATTCATAGGGTCGGCAGTAGCATTAGCCGTATAATTATATGGGCCCAGCATAACCCTTTTGTTGGAACCATGGCCATTATCGTGACAGCTGAGACAGGTATTTGAAGAACCCTTATGGGAAGAGGCGTTCCACATGGTTGCATCGATGACAGGGACGGTAACATTATCGCTGAAGGGTGTCAGGTCACCGTTAGCGCCGTCAGCGTCATGACATTTCAAGCAGAAACTTTCCACGCCGGCTTTATTCAGAGGATCATAAGCAAGCACGTTGAGGAAACCAAGATCAGGGTCGAGCAGTTTCACGGTACCTCTCATATGGTCGCCCATATAATGGCATTTAATACAGTCACTTACATTGGGGACAGACCCTGTAACATGGTGTGAAGTTCGTTTGAAATCTCCCCCGGTTCCAAGGCCATTGCCTAAATTATCTACGATCTGACGTCTTCCGCCTGCCGGCCCCACTCCGGGTTTATCAGTGGCAACATTATGACAATCCAGGCAGTTGGTGATGGCTGAAAATCCATTATTATGAGGATGACAATTCACACATTTCTGGGTAGCAGGCATATGCCGGGCATCTGAGTTTCCGCCTGAAACATTGGTATAATGATCGGTTGAGGTGTGACAGACTTCACAGATACCGTCATACGGACCGGCACCGTCGGCATAATTGCCAGCTCCTGTATTGGCAGTGAAAACAACCGGCTTTGTACCGCTGTTTGGTGTAACCAGGTTGCTGGTCACCATCAGGATATTTGACTTGTCAGTATTATGTGTTTTGTGGCAGGCTTTACAACCCATACCTTTGTGATCGAGAGTGACGGTAGTGCTTTTCTCAATATGGCAACTCGTACAAACAGCGTTGTTGTTGGCAGCGCGGAGCAGGTTCCCGTCGGTAGATGCAGCATAATGGGTCATATGGCAACTGTTACATTCAACTTTTGAGTCCACATAAGCAAAAGGTGAGGTGGGTGTTGCCAGAAATCGGGGATCGGAAGGGTTAAACATTACTCCGACAGGGTGACTCCCTTTATTGGATGAAGGATTGGAAGCATAAGTTCCCACATTGCGTGCTGTATGGCAGTTTTTACACATTGCATCCCCGGTATTCGGGGCCCGCATATAAACAGGGTAAGTCAGGGGATCGTGCTGATCATGACAGGTGGAACAAATAATGTTTCCACCCGGTAGCCTGTTCTGCATCTGTGTTATCGTGGGCGTGTTCGTTTCGTAGATTGAATTTATAGCCGGTTTGTCCCAGTTATGCGAGTTTCCGCTTACTCCCGGAATAGCCTTCATTGCATTGGAAAAAGGTTTTGAGCTGGCGGAGCCATTGGAAGTGTGGCAACTCATGCAGAGATTACCATTTCCCAGCACATTGGTCAGTTGCCCACCGGCAGAGGTATGTGTAATATGGCACTGTTCACAGCTATTATGGGGTGGGAGGATGCCGACAGCCAGGGTTGATGCATTGCTGGTTGCGCAGGGTGTAGCGGCAGTAACAGAGACATTCCCGTTTTGCCCGACAGAACCGGAGGTAACAGTGACAGAAGTGGTCCCTGCACCGGATGTGACAGCCCAGCCGAAGGGAAAGGTCCAGTTGTAAATGGTTGCATTGGGAACGGCAGCAATACTGTATATCAGTCCTGGAGTGCTGGGAGGTACTGATATTGAGCCGGTTATCGGACCAGGAGTACCAATCGTACTTGAACTGATGGTGATGATAATAGTATTTGAAGTGACAGTGGCAGGCGAAACGCAGGTAAAATTACTGGTCAGAATGCAACTCACCTGGTCACCAGCCGACCAAACCGAGTTTGTATATACAGGAGAATTCGTTCCGGTATTAACCCCGTTAAGCTGCCATTGGTATGAAGGAGAGGTGCCGCCATTGGCAGGAGTGGCGGTATAGGTCACCGATTGTCCCGGACAGATCGGACCGGAAGGGTTGGCAGAAATGCTTAATAAAGGCGCAGGAGGTGTTACAGCGGTTGTATTTCCGTTTACCGTAAAGTTTCTGACGGAAATGGACCGGTTGGTTGCACCTGTGGCTCCATAAATCCGGAAAAGAATAACCTGGCCCTGCGGTACCTGTATTGAAAGAGCTGCATTTGTATAGGCTGTCGGAGTAGTGTTGGTAAAAGTAAACTCTGTAATCAGGGTTTCGGGACCTCCGTTAACTGAATATTTGAACTGGATACAACGGGCAGGAGTAGTAGTATTGGTCCGGTATTCAAAAGAGACCGAAGTAACAGACAAGTCATTACTACAATTTGACGTAACCGAAAAGGCAAAATAATCATCTGCATTGGGTGTACAAACTGCCCCGTCAAAATTGGAGGCAGTAGCGCCATTGGCAATAAAAGTGGTTGCACTTAATCCCGGACCTGACTGGATGGGAGTTGCCGTAATATTTCCTGAAACGGTGGGCGTTGCCCCTGCAGCCGAGGTTAACGTCCAGAGGGTAGAAGCTGCCTGGGAAAAGGCTTGGTGCTGGAATGAAAGGGACAGTATGAACACTGCCACGAACATAATCTTGATCAACCGGAACATATTATGAATGATTGAGTTATATATCAAGGTAGAAAATGTTTGCATCTTTTTATTATTCAGCAAGTTACTTGTTAAGAATAAGCTTTTCCGTCTTCATTAATTCATTAGAAAACACCTTCACCGTATATATTCCACCGGAAAAGTGTCCCAGGTCAACCTGGTCTGTGACCAGTTCCCTGTCTTCAGGTAATTCAGGCACTTTAACAATTGAACGGTAAACCAGCTGACCTGTGGAAGACAGGATCTCAACGGTAAGATCAGAGGGGCCTGCGTTTTTGAACGCAATAGTGAACAAGCCTCCGGAAGGATTCGGATAAAGTGAAATATTCATCTCCGTATCGTTAACCTTACCTCCTGTTATTTTTGAATCTGCTACCTGCTGATCATCATTCATGCTCACAATGACAAGCTTTTTGGTTTTAACGATACCGCAAGCCTGGTTTGATGCAACCAGGACAACATTATACGTTCCGGGGAGCTTGTATTTATGCATAGGATTAGCCGAGGTACTCGTTTTGGAATCCCCGAAATTCCAGAAATAGGAAGTAGCATGATGGGAGTGGTTGGTAAAGCTGACCATCATGTTATTGGTCAGGAAATTAAATGCAGGGACAGGCTTTGGGTTGATGGCCAGGTTAACCTCACCGGTTAAATTCGTTCCCGTGCAGTTTGCATCAGATAAGGAGATAACCCGGTAGGATCCTGGATCAGAAACGGTCAATATATATGGGTTGCTGTTTGTAACCAGGGTAATGGTGTTAATTCCGTCAAGGGTATAATCAACCGTCCATGGGGAGGTTCCTGTAAAATAAACCGGAATATTAACTGTTGTTCCGGCACAGACCGTATCGCTGAAGGACTGTATGGTTGAGGTGGGTAAAGGATTAACGGTAATGGCGTTCCCCACGGTTACGGACCCGGTGCAATTGTGATCAAGAACAGAGGTAAGGGTATATGTGCCCGGTTGATCAATAGTCAGCCAATAAGGGCTTGAAGTTATATTGGTGATAGCCACCGGAATAGTACTATTAACATTATAGATCAGCGACCAGGGAGCGGTGCCGGTCAGTTCCACAGGAACTTCAGCAGTTTGACCCAGGCAGATGGCTGTTCCCGGTCCGGCAAGAGTGGCTGTGGGAGACGGTTTCAGCGTGATCGTGGCACTTCCGCTGAAACAACTGCCTGTCTCATAAGCATCAGAAAGGGCGGTGATCAGGTAAGTCCCGGCTTGTGTAACGGTCAGATGGTAAGGGTTGGCAGTTACGTTGCTGACCGCTACCGGATTACTTCCGTTAAGGGTATAGGTAAAATTCCAGGGAGCAGTACCGGTAAATTTCACTGTGATCTCTGCAGAGCCGCCGGGGCAGAGTGAAGCATTGCCGCTGATAATACTGGCCGATGGCAGCGGATCATTGATGGTAAAAACTTCCAGTGATCCGTTATTCATCGAAGTTAGTAAAATGCGCTCCTGGGAGTCTGAAACAATATCCATGGGAACATTCAACTGCCCCTGCCCGGTGCCAAACTGACCAAACTTTGTTATAAAAGTTCCGTTTTCCCTGAAAACACTGACATTTCCCTGGAAAGGCTCACAAACGTAAATGTTGCCGCATCTTCCGACAGTGATTCCCTGAACCCTGTAGAACTTTCCATCCGTACTGCCATAGGAACCAATCTGTGAGATCAGTGTACCGTTCAGCCCGTAAATATAAACACGGGTCTGCACGTTATCTATGGCTCCACCGTGTTCACCGACAATAATACGGTTATTCTTCCTGTCATAAGCTATCCCTGTCGGGAATCTCAGTGTTCCCTGCCCGATGGTCTGGATTAACGTACCGGCCGTATTGATTACCAGCACCTTACTGAGTTTACTGTCGGAGACATATAATTGATTGTCAGGACTAAACGCCATAGAGGTAGGAAATAACGAACCTGAATAAAAGACGGAAGTCGTCCCGTTTGAATTGTATTTGAGGATATTACCCGTCGTACCATCGCCTATGAACAGTTCATTTGAGCTATTTAAGGCCAGGGAGAGGGGTGAGCCACTGAAAGTCAGTATTTCCATCAAATTACCTGAAGGATTATATTTCTTGATGTCATTTGTATAAGAATCAGCAACATAGATGTTGTCATTCTGGTCAATGGCCATCCTGGTCGGTGCCCTTAAACTATCTGAAACACTGGCCGAATAGATAAAATCCCCTGAAGTTACCTGCGCCTGTATGCCTTCAATACCAAAAAGCATAATGAAGATAAAAAAGAAATGCCGGTATAAGTTTTTCACGTTCCTGTTTTTTTACAAAATTATACATTAATATAATTAGATACCAAATCTTTCATCCCGATATCTTATATTTGCAATGCAGTACAAAATTACCCAATTAGACCAATGAAATCTTCTCCATGTGAAAACTTTCGGCGAAAAAAAATATTAGCAGCTATTAGGGCATGATTTTCAATACGATACATTGTATTCCGGGAGAAATCATTATATGCGATGGCTCTGTTTTTTAATTGTAATTTTGCCGGTTCTTTACAAAGATAGCATTTTTGCAAAAAGTTAAAAATAAGACAGGGGAGATATCTGACCAGGAAAGTTAACAACCATTTGATAGATTGTATAATAAACACATATTCAACTCATTGACCATTCTTTTTATCCTGTTGGGGGTGGTATACCCGGTTGGTGCGCAGCCGACCGTTGATTCTGTCAGGATGTTGCAGACAATAGGACGACACATTCAATATGTCGGTCAGTTTCCCCTTAAAGAGAATGGAAGCCACCAGGGCATATTGGGAAAGGCCGGGAATTTTCTTTTTGGGGAGAAGGTTCCGCTTATCGGGCGACCTGTTAATATAATAGCCTCCGGCCCTTCAGTTTTCTGGTTTATTGACCAGGGTAGCGGTTATCTGATCAAGGTAAGGGATAATAAGGCATCCATTCCCCCTGCTATAAGAAGAAGAAATGAATCCTTTCCCTCACTGGTCGGTTTATGTTCCTTACCGGGGAAAGGCATTTTATTCACCGATTCAAGGCTGAACAAGATTTTTCTGCTGGACCAGAAGGGCAAAGTCCTGAAGCCTTTTTCGGATACTTCCGCCCTGCAACAACCAACCGGTATTGCCTATTCTGCATCAACGCAACAGGTGTGGGTGTCTGAAAGCGCTGCCCACCGGATTACCATATTAAATATTAAGGGAGAGATCATCAAACGCATCGGAAAAAGAGGGAATGCTCCCGGGGAATTTAATTATCCCACCTATTTATGGATTGACGCAAATGGTGATGCCTATGTGGTTGATTGCCTGAACGACAGGGTGCAGATATTTGATAAGGACGGCAATTACAAAGCGGGGTTTGGCGAAATCGGTGATGCCACCGGCTTCTTCTCCAGGCCCAAAGGCATAGCCGTGGATTCCCACGGAAATATATATGTAGCCGATGCCTTGATGCACAATGTGCAGGTTTTCGACAGATCCGGAAGGTTTTTGTCCTATTTCGGGAAACAGGGCCAGGGAGAAGGGGAGTTTTGGATGCCCGGGGGGATCTTTATAGACGATCATGATTATCTGTATGTGGCTGATACCTTCAATTCCAGGATTCAGATTTTTAAACTGACAGATGCCTCCCCCTGATCCTTCCACCTGGAATCAGGTATTAAAGTTCCCGATTAGTTATTTAGAATTATTACAAATTAACATGTCTAAATACCTGATTATATTTTTCTTGTTAATTTTGGACGTTCTTGGTGTTTTTGTTGAACCAGGGATTGATTAATTTTGAGAAGAATTTCAACATTACCTAACTCAATAAATTGACAAACAAAGCATTAACAATTATTTAATATTTGCATGGTGATAAATTCCGGAAATTTATTGATTTGCCCCCGGGGTTTTTTTAATTTTAATGTTTTAACCGAAAACAGAACCAATACACAAATAATAACCAAAACTCAAAAATTATGAAAATGAAGCAACTTTTTGTAACAATTTGTTTCCTGGCCCTGGCTCCATTTGTATTCGGGCAAATAACCGGTACCGGGCACGATTTTTCAGGAGCCACATGGAACCAACCGGCAGCTGGTAAATGTAATGTTTGCCATACTCCGCACAATGCCATAACGACCGTGAACGATGCACCCTTATGGAATCACGCTGTTTCCAACCCGACTTACCAGGTTTATTCATCAGGAACCATGCAGGCCGTAGTGAGTTCACCTACCGGGAATTCCAGGTTATGCCTGAGCTGTCATGATAATACCATTGAAGTCGGAGGCGGTCTGAAAATTGGTGACATCGGCGGTGGTTATGCCAACGTAGGGACTAATCTCAGCGACGACCATCCCATTTCTTTCACTTACAACTCACTGTTAGCAACACAGGATCTTGGTTTAAAAGATCCGGCCATTGCTACTGGTATTGGTACGTTGCATATTAACCAGTCTATGCTTTTTGGTACCAATCACGATCAGATGGAATGTGCTTCATGCCATGATGTACATAACGGATACGGATTCGACCATCTGTTGGTAAAAGACAATGTTGGCAGTGCGCTTTGCCTGACCTGTCATAGCAAATAACTTTTATTCCTGATGGATTAATTAATAATAAAAGGGCGGTTCATCTTTGATCGCCCTTTTATTGCTCTTATTACTCTAGTTCCTGCCCCATGGAAAAACGTTTGAATCTTGTTGTTTTCCTGTTTGTTTCAATTCTTTTTCTATCCTGTTCAAGGTCTACTACCAATATTCGCAAGGGAGAACCGCTCATTATCTATCCGCCGCCTCCCGATACTACCAGGGTCCAGTTTTTAACAAGTATAAGCAACTCATTGGATATCAGTGGCCAACGCAACGGGTTGGCCCGATTTGTTCTGGGAAATTATGATCCCCTGCCCATTGTTAAACCCTATGGGCTGGCAACCATTAAGGGCAGAATTGTCGTTTGTGATGCCGGTGTCGGGGGGTTGGAAATCATTGATCTTCAAAACCAGCGGTTCGAATACTTTATTCCAAAAGGAAAGGGCCAGCTGAAAACACCTGCCAACTGTTGTGCTGACACATCGGGGACAGTGTATGTTGCCGACGGAGGACGGCGCCAGATTGTCATTTTCGATAAAAACGGACAGTATATTGATGCTTTTGGTGAGAGTACAAACGGGAAGATCACCGATGTTGCCGTCACGGAGGATAAGATCTGGGTGCCGGATGCCAGCCGTGGAAAAATAAATGTATTTCAAAAGGATACGAAGAAATTACTGTTTTCCTTCCCCGACAGCCTGGATGAAGGAGAGGGGCATTTATTCCAGCCCATTAACATCTGTATTGCCAACGACCTTGTCTATGTTACTGATTTTGGCGATTTTAAGATAAAAAGCTACAATCTGAAAGGACAATTTCAAACTTCTTTCGGCAGTTATGGCAATAGGCTGGGACAGTTCACCAGGCCAAAGGGAATTGCCGCTGACAGGGATGCTAATCTTTTTGCGGTGGATGCAGCTTTTGAAAACGTCCAGATTTTTAACAAAGAAGGAAAGCTGCTGATGTTTTTCGGGGGACCATATAAAGGCCCCGGCGATATGTGGCTGCCTGCTAAGGTGGTTGTCGATTATAATAACCTTGACTATTTCCGGAAATTTGTTGACCCGGGATTCCGGTTAAAGTACCTGATCATGGTAACCAACCAGTATGGGCCGGGCAAGATAAATATTTACGGAGCTGTTGAAGCAAAGAAATAACCATCAAGTAATACAGATTCCCTGATGAGATCTAGCAGATCAACTCTTCTACTGTTTTTTACTTTCTTCCTGTTACTGGGTTGTTCTCCCAAGACCAGGTATCATGTTCTGTCTTTCTTTTTCGATGGTGTTCCTGATTATTCAAAAACAGCAGTAAAAGCCAACAATACAATCACAGCCGACAAGGGAAATGTACCGGTTTCCCCTGTATCTTCCCTTGCTAAGGGTGACAGGTTTTTCTACCACAGCCCCTTTTACGACCAGGCCTGTTTACAATGCCATGATAAATCGAGTAACAGCCGGCTTATCAAAGAACAGCCCGATCTGTGCTACACCTGTCATGCTCCGTTTGCTGAGAAATTCAAATATGTTCACGGGCCGGTCGCCGGTGGGTATTGTACAGCCTGCCATGCACCTCACAAGTCGGTGAATTCCAGGCTGTTGATACGGCAGGGGCAGCAGATCTGCCTGTATTGCCATTCCTCCGTTCAGATCATGAAAAATGAAGCCCATGCAGGTATTGATGATTCAGAATGTACCATGTGTCATGACCCTCATGGAGGGTCCGACAGGTTAATCTTAAAATGAACAAGCATTATCCCTTGAAAACGCGTCTAATCATACTCTTCTTTACCCTCCTGGCTGCCAATGCATTTGCCCAGCAAACAGGGGTGACACCTGCTTTCTGGAGGCTTACCGGTTTCAGTGGCGAGGTAAAACTGACCGGCCTTTACAGAGAGCAGGTGATCAAGCGGGATTATCTGTCAGATACTGTAAAATCTTCACTGATTACCGGGAGCATTAAGTTGAATACCAACAGTTATTTCTGGCATCCTAATTTTATGTTACTGGATGTAGGAATTGAATATTCGCCTGAACAAAGCAAAGATGACTACCGGGTCATTCCTGACCTTGGAGAAACACGAACGCTCAGCAAACTGGATGTCAGGACTGTTTTTTTTCAGAATAAGATCATCAGTTTATCTGCTTATTATAATATTTCACAAATATTCTGCAACCGCGAAAATCTTTCCAACCTTCGTACCGACAACAGAGTCTTCGGTGGATCACTATATTTCAGGAACTCGTTTTTACCCATGTCGGTCAGTTACCAGCAAGGACATACAGAACTGCATGAATTGGGTACAGGCAGAATCTTCAAATACGATAATAACCTGCTGGAGGGAAGGGCCAATAAATCCTTCGGACATCTCGACAGGCATGAGTTTTCGATTTCCCGTAATGAATTCAAGCGGATAGAGCAGGAAACCGATGGCATTAAAAATGATGTGATCGATGCTATCCTGACCGATGAGATCTATTTCGACCGCAACCAACGATACCGTTTTTCCTCATATATTCATGGTTCCGACCGTAAAGGCTATGATACACTCAAACGGTTTCAAACCTATGAAACAATGCTTTTCAGGCTTCCTGCACATTTTGAAGTGCTTGGAAGTTATGCTTATCTGAATGATGAAAGACGGCTTTTTGATTTCAATCAGCAAACTGAACGTATAATGCTGAGTCACAGGCTTTTCGAGAGTCTTAGATCCGATGTTTATTTTGAAAACGCAAATATTAAACAGACCCTTTTCGACCAGATTGAACAAAGAAAGGGTGGAGACTTGTTTTATGATAAAAAAATACCGACAGGGCAGCTCAGCCTGGGTTACCATTATTTATTGCAGCACCAGGAAAAAATGGGGGATGAAAATTTAGTTCAGGCATACAGGGAAGAATACATTCTGTCAGTAGGGATTATCCTTCTTAAACAGCCTTATATCAACCAAAGCACAGTCATGGTCTGGGATGCCACGGGAACCACCCTCTACCAGCTGAATTTCGACTATATCCTGGTCCCAAGGGGTGATTATATCGAGATACAGCGAATGCCGGGAGGCCAGATCCCTGTCAATGGGACGGTATATATCGATTATACCTATGTCATACCGGGGTCCTATCAATATGATCTGTCAAATGAATCCTGGTCAGCCAGTCTTACTCTTTTCAAGAGATTTTTAAACATTTATTACAGGAATACCCACCAGGATTATCGTAACCTGAAAAAGACCGATTTTATTGTGCTGAACTATTATACCCAATCTACCTACGGTTGTCGCCTTGAATACAAAGGAGCGAGCGGAGGCGTTGAATATGAGGATAATACCAGTGTCATACTGCCTTATAAACTAACCCGGTACTTTGCTGCTTTGCAAGGATCACTAAACCAAAGGGTACTAGTTTCCCTGAATGGGAACTACAGCGATTATCACCTTGTTAATGACAATATTAACCAACAATATGCGGATGTATCCGGCCAGGTTGTAATCAGTCTCACTAACAGGTCGAAGCTGAATATTGACGGTGGATTTCGTCAGCAGCGGGGGAGAGGGATCGATCTGGACCTGTTGAATGCAAGAGCTGAATATACCCTCCAGGTGAGACAATTATATTTTTCTTTAGGGGTGCAGGCATTCCGGAGGAATCTGATGGAACAAATAGATAACTATAACGGAGCGTTTTTCAGCATAACCAGGAGGTTCTAAAATAAGTAAAATAAATGAAGCGATACCTCTTTAACTTTGGGCATGCCATTTTTACTACCATTCCGGTAATCATACTTTTATGTGTTGTTTCAGGCAGTCGGGCCCAATCTATTGTAAATACAAAGCATAATTTATCGGTATCCGGACCCGGAAGCATAAAATCAACATCTGAATCAGAGATCTGCATTTTTTGTCATACACCTCATTCCGACAAGGCCAAAGCACCGCTCTGGAACAGGAGGGATCCCGGTTCTACCTATATCCTGTACAATTCATCGACAAGTTCAACGCTCCATGCAACAACCGGTCAGCCGGACGGTGCCTCCCAGTTATGCCTCTCCTGCCACGATGGGACCATTGCCCTGGGAAGCGTATTGAGTCGGCCTACGGAGATTTCTTTTGCCAGGGGGATCAGTACCATGCCGGAAGGGAAGACCAGGCTTGGGAAAGATCTGTCGAACGACCACCCGGTGTCTTTTACCTTTAATTCGTCATTGTCTGCCGTTAACACCGAATTAAAAGATCCTTCCGGTTTAACGGGTTTGGTGAAATTATCGGGGGGAAAACTGCAATGCACCTCCTGCCACGATCCCCACAAAAACCTTACTTATGATTTCCTGGTTGCTACTACTGAGAACTCTACCCTTTGCCTGAATTGCCACCAAATAAACAACTGGGCTTTTTCATCCCATCGCAATTCAACGGCAACATGGACAGGAAGAGGACCCAACCCCTGGACCCATACCCCTGAATCCTTTAATACCGTTTCAAAAAATGCCTGTGAGAACTGCCACAGCCCGCATAATGCCGGGGGGAAGGCACAACTGATGAATTACCATGTGGAGGAAAGCAATTGTCTGACCTGCCATAGTGGAAGTGTGGCTTCAGGCGGCAGAAACATTCAGGTACAGCTTTCAAAAACATACAAGCATAATGTGAATGCCTATACCGGCATACACGACCCGGGTGAACCGGCTCTTGTAAGGGCAAAACATGTAGAATGTTCCGACTGCCATAACCCGCACAGCAGCAATGCCGATGATGCTTCTGCTCCGAATGTTAAAGGATCGATGTATGGTGTTAAAGGGGTTAACAATAGCGGGATGCCGGTGAGCTCAGCCCAGTATGAGTACGAAATCTGCTTCCGTTGCCACAGCAGTAATGCAGTTACAGGAGCAGCCACTTCACGCCAGGTCATTCAGACAGATAAACGGCTGCAGTTCGCAAGTAACAATATTTCCTATCACCCGGTCGAAACCAAGGGGAGAAATATGGATGTGCCTGGTCTGATCTCCCCGCTCACCGTGAACAGTATGATCTATTGTTCTGACTGCCACGCGAGTAATGGTGTCGGATCTCCCGCAGGACCCCATGGTTCTGTTTATCCTCAGATATTAAAAGAACAATATTCCAAGGCGGAAAATGTGAATGAGTCGGCTGGCGCCTATGCGCTTTGCTACTCCTGTCATTCCAGGAGTGAATACATACAGGACAACGGGGATAATGTCAGGAGGAAAATTCATTATAAACATGTTGTAGGGGTAAAGACCTCCTGTAGTACCTGCCACGATCCGCATGGGATCAGCGTCACACAGGGCATTCCGGGCAGAAATTCTCACCTGATCAATTTCAGCACCGGCGTGGTAAGTCCTTTTAACGGGAACCTTTACTACCAGGAGGAAGGCAACCGGACAGGCCGTTGTTATCTTACCTGTCACGGCGTGCAGCATAATGGTTTTTCTTATTAAGCCTGAATGGAATCCGGCATAATCTCTTTCCAAAACATTCACAAACAGGTTGTGCAAAATGGATAAACGATTACATCTGGTTGGTCCGGTCTTTATCCTGATCCTGGTGATGGGGTGTTCTCCTAAAAGTGGTCAGCATGTGCTTTCCTTTTTTTTTGACGGCGTCCCTGAATACAGGAACGACAGCCTTGTTCAGCATGATTCTGTTGTTCACCCGGATAGTTCGGAAATGGCCAGACAGGAAGCCCTGCTCAGGGAATCCAGATACAAATACCACCTCCCGTATTACAAACAGGAATGTTCAAGCTGCCACGACAATGAATTGAAAAACAAGCTTTTACAATCTCAGCCCGGGTTGTGCTATACCTGTCATGCCAATTTCTCTGAAAAGTTCATTTATCTTCATGGCCCTGTGGCCGGAGGGTATTGTACCGCTTGCCATGAACACCACCTGTCTGAAATTCCGAAACTACTGAAACGGAAAGGTCAGGATCTTTGTCTTTATTGTCATGCGATGGAGACGCTGGTCAATAATGAAGCCCATTCCGGGCTGGCTGATATGGAGTGTACACAGTGTCACGATCCCCATGGGGGTGCTGACAGAAATATGTTAAAATGAAAGTAAATAATTAACTTTATTGGCGGATTTTTAATCGCCAGGCAGTGCTAAAAACGATATACAATGATGAGAAGGTACTTGTTTATATTGCTGATCCCGGTTTTCGCCTTTACCTTTCCCTACCAGGGGAAGCTTGCTTCAGACGAAAAGAAGTGTACCGATTGCCATTCAAACCTGATGACAGGCAAGGTGGCTCACCCGCCGGCAACCGAAGGCTGCGATGCCTGCCATCAGAAAAATGAAAACGAACACCCCAAACAAGATGTGAAAGGTTTTACACTGGTGCAGGAATTACCTGGTCTTTGTTATAACTGCCATACTCCAAACAATACCAAGACCAATGTACATCCTCCTGTGAAAAATGGTAAATGTAATATCTGCCATGAGCCACACAGTTCAGATAATGCCAAACTGATGAAAGAGCCCCGGGCAGGGACCCTATGTGTGGCGTGCCACGATAACCTCGGAATAGAAGAATTTAAAAGTCGGCATAAACCGGTTGCAGATCTTAATTGCCAGGATTGCCATGATCCGCATCAGTCGGATAACCCTAAGCTGTTGAGCCTCACCGGGACAGACCTGTGTTTGAAATGCCACACGAAAATGTCGGAACAAATTAACCTTCCCAGCGTACATCCACCCTTTAAAAACAATTGCAGTATTTGTCACAGCGCTCATGGTTCCGACCAGCCATTTCTGGTAAAAAAGCCTACCGAAGAGTTATGCGTGGGTTGCCACGACGATTTTGAAGAACCCCTGAAAACGTCGGCTACTATCCATCAACCGGTTATCAGCGGCAAATCCTGCACTAACTGCCATTCGGCTCATGCCTCCAATACAGAGAAAATTCTGCTTACCGATCAGAAAACGCTTTGTCTCACCTGTCACAGCAAACCAGTAAAGAAGGGTAACAGGGTCATTCCCAATATGAAACAGATCGTTGAAAAGAGTAAATACGTGCATGGAGCCATCGAAAATAATGGATGTACCGCCTGTCATAACCCGCACTTTTCAAACACAGCTAACCTGCTTGTCGGAAAATTCCCGTCGGAATTCTATACACCGGCAGTTACTGACAGTTTCGCCCTTTGCTTTACCTGTCATGACAGCCAACTGATGACTGAAAAGACAACCACCTCAGCCACCACCTTCAGGAACGGGGATAAAAACCTTCACTTTGTTCATATAAACGGTTCTAAAGGAAGAACCTGCAAGGATTGTCATGAGATGCATGCCGGGAACACGCCCCACCTGATCAGGGAGAGCCTTACTTTCGGGAACTGGACCATGAAGATCGTTTACACCGCCTCCGAAAACGGAGGAACCTGCCAGACCGGCTGCCATGCTGTTAAGACCTATACAAGATAGTTTAGTCCTTCCGGAGCGGGGTTAATTCCTGGTCATTAACCGGCCTGGCTCCCGGATGGTTTTTTCTCATCCGTTGTGAATTCTTTCAGCATGTTTTCCTTCACGCCGGCAATCAGGATAATGATCAGTACTCCAATGATCATGGCCCAGGCCCAAAGGGGAAAAACAGCCTTATCATCTGCGGCATAGCTGTGTAATCCTTTGGATAAGTAGTAGTTAACCCCGATAAAGGTCATAAGTACACTGCCAAAACCGATCACGGAACCGACATTGAAGATATAGGCCGATTTCATTTTAGGGATAAGTCTGAAATGCAGAATGATCGCATAGGTGACGACAATTACCAGTGCCCAGGTTTCCTTGGCATCCCATCCCCAGTAACGACCCCAGGATTCATTGGCCCAGACGCCTCCGAGGAAAGTGCCCAGTGTGGCCAGGAAAAGCCCCACCGTCAGGTTCATTTCATTGATATAAGTGAGTTCCCTGATAATCAGGCGGAGCTTGGTATTGTTGCGGCGGGTCTTGAACAGGGAGATGCACAGGTTGATAAGCCCGAGTACAAAACCCAGCCCCAGAAAACCATAACTGATGGTGATCACCGCTACATGGATGATCAGCCAGTAGGATTTCAGTACCGGCTGGAGGTTGGTGAGCTGTGGGTCATAGCTGCTGTGGCTTGCTGTCATAAGCATGAAGAAAGCCAGCAATACCGTGGCTGCCAGGGTGATCCTTGAATAGCGGGCAAAGATGAAACCCGCCAGCAAACTACCCCAGCCCATCAGCAATAAAGCCTCATAGCCATTGCTCCATGGGGCATGGTCGGAAAGGTACCAGCGAAGACCCAGCCCAAAGGTGTGATAGAGAAAAGCCAGTCCCAACAATACAATAAATACTTTTAAGGCGGTGTCGATGATCCTGCTCTTTTTCGACCGGATGACCTCAATGAAAGCCAGGGTTAATAATACCATGCTGAGAATACCATACCAGTTTCTAAGTTTGATGAAAATCTCTGCCTTGTTATAGAAGATTTCCAGATTGACCATGCTTTTTGACGGCAGTATGTCGGAAGGGGTGTTCTGCCGCTGTATTGCCTCAATAATATTCACCACTTTGTCGGGAATGGAATAATCACCTGAAGTGATGGCCTCAGGCAGCCTGTAAAAATACAATTGCATGATGTTGTTGTAAGTCATCTCCTTGAGCTGCAGTTCATTACTTAAAATGGCGATATCTCCTGTCAGCGGGGTAAAAGCCATGGAGTCACCCGGGTGTATCCATTTATGATTAGGAGAATCCTTCAGCGGGAATAGTTTTAGCTGGCTGACATTCAGAACGGTAATAAAAATATTCACCCTTTCGTCAAGTTTGATAATTTCCTTATCAAAGGCATTTTGTTCCGACTGTTTCTTTCTGAAGGAAGTTTCGGCATACTGAGCGAGTTTGTAGTGGCTTTGCTGATCGAACAGGTCGTATAAAGAGGCAAATTTTCCATCCAGGCCAAGCACATCGCGGACAGCTTTTTCGCGTATATAGATGATCTTCTGTTGTTTCCAGTATTCCCCGTCCAGCATGATATCGATGAGGACCTGCACGGCATTCATAGGGCCTTTCCCGGGCATGTCGAACCGGTCTTTCCTGGCAATTTTATGGGTTACATCATAGGCCAGCGTATTGACCGGTTCAAACCGGCCATCATAGGTCTGTACCAGGAGGCGACCGAATTTTGCGGCATGTTCGGGGCTAACAGGTTTCTGTACCGGATTCTGGGTAAAAGCCGTTCCGCTGAGACCGAGTAAGCATACCAGCATAGCAACAGCACCCGCCTTCCTGCGATCCCTTATCCCGCGGATCAACCCGCTTAATGCATAAAACCGGGAATTCCTGTTGACAAGGGTGAGGATAAATCCAATCCCCAGCAGGATATATCCTGCATACGATACCATCGTTCCCCAGAAATCATGATTGACGGATAAAATGGTGCCCCTTTCATCAGTATCGTAAGAAGACTGAAAGAACCGGTATCCCTTGTAATCAAGGACATTGTTCATAAAAATCCGGTGTTTTTCATTAACATTGTTTGCTTTGTCGACCAGGATGACCTCACTGGCAAAGGAAGACGGGCTCATAGAACCGGCATACCGGTCAAGGATGAACTTGTCGAGATATAATGAAAAGGGTAAGGTGATTTCTTTATCACCGTAAGCAAGCATCAGGTGAAGGGTGTTGGAAAGAGAAACATCCTGAAATTTGGCGGCATAACCCGAACCACCCCAAAGGGTCACTTCTTTTTGTTCACCCTTATAATCAACAGTAAGCGTAAGGGCTTCAGTTCCTTTCTCATCATCGTTACCCTTCGACACCTGCTTTTTGGCCTTCAGATATAGCTTTTTATAAATAAAGGACATGCCTTCGGTATGGTAAATGCCGGTGCAAACAAGTTCGGTAACAGTATGTCCGGAAATGGTATCGGTGTTAGCCCCGCTCATATCCGAATGGGTAACAGTAAAGGGGGCGTCAAAGGTAAGCTTCCCCTCTGTCATCCGGATCTGCAGGGCTTCTTTGTCGGAAGGGTTGTTGAAAGCGATGGTAACAGGGCCAGTTTTACCGGTTTCTCCATTGGTGAGCCTAAGGGTCTGCTGACCTTCACCGGCAGCAAAAACCAATTCCACGATATCGGTCCCGCCTTCTACATTCTCTATTATCCTTTCGACCGCATTTGAATAAAAGCTTTTAAATTTTACATGAATGGGTTCAGCACCATCGGGTTTAAGGTTAATATGGAAATCATTATCAACAGCCTCACTCAAAAGCAACGGCCGCTCATAATGAAGAGTCCCCTTATCTCCGGCAGCTTGCAGCTGCAGGTAAGGGACAGTACTATACATCACACTGGAGGTTTCTCCCTGGCGTATATGCATGGTCCCCTCAAAACCAACAAAACGGGTTAGACCTGCTCCCAGGATCAGCAGAACAAAAGCCAGGTGAAACAATAAAATCGACCATTTCTTATTACTGAACAGCTTGAATTTCTGAATGTTGCCAACGAAATTCAGGGCAAGAAGCAGGAGTACTATCTCAAACCAACGTGCCTGATAAACCAGCAAGCTGGCGGTTATGGTATCATATTTTTCCTCCAGGAAAGTAGCCGTACCAATAGCAACAGCAAAAATCAACAGAAGGGCCAGGGTCACCCTGGTAGAAAAGAAGAAATTCAGGATTCGATTCATTATTAAGTGAATTTGATTGAACTTATGAAAGGCTGATCTTTTTATTGAAGAACAATGCTTTCACAACAATTATCCGGTGAAAAAGTTGAACGATGAATAAAATAAGCCTAGTGGGCTACCATCATCTTCCTTGTTTGCCTGTAATCACCATAGATCAGGTAATAATAATACATACCCGGCGCCAGTGATCGGGTGCTGATCTCAATTTGCTGTTCACCTTCCGCTGCCAGTTCCTGTTTTCGTATGACAGACTGGCCCAACACATCGAGTATCCCGAACTCAATGGAACCCGGCCGGGGAAGCATAAATCTGACCTGGGTAGTGTTGTCGGCGGGATTAGGGGTGTTTTGAAAAAGTATAAAGGAAGAACTTTCATTTTCAGGAACACCGGTAAACCATTGGTCCAGAAAAACACATAATCCGTCGTTGTCAGTATAGCCGTCGTTTCCAAGAGCGGTAAACACACATAGATAGTAGTAACCCAGGTAATTAAAATAGTATTTTTGGATAAAGGTATAATCCAGAGAGTCTCCTGGATTCAGGGGTGCGGAGGGTTGACAATTTTCCGAAACCACCGTCATCGTATCTGCTACGGTATAACCTAAGGGGAATGATGATACCGGGTTCATTCCCAGGTTTTTAACCCTGATCACAACTGTGGCTGAATCACCATGCATGGTGTGACCTGCCGGATAGATTATTTTAGAAACAGTCAGATCATAAAGAGGGGGGACTACCGGAACGGTTAAGCAGAGGGTGTCGTTGAAATAATGGTCATCCCCGATCATGTCGGTATAGACACAAAGGGAGAAAGTATCAAGAGGAGAGGGAATAGGAGTGAAGGTTAATGAAGTGGTGGAATCGGGCAGCAGTATTCCGGTCCAGTAGGCAAGGTTCACGGTGATACCGTTGATCTGGTATTTTACAGGTATATAATAAAGAGTGTCGGTACCAAAGTTTTTAATATTCACATCAACCAGGAGACCTGTACCATAAGTTACCGGTCCGGAAGGAAGGTTGATGGCAGTTACACCGGCATCTTCAGGGATCATCTTCGGACCTATTCTGAAATTATCCACTGCCCAGCCATCAAAGGCAGTGTTGTTGGCAAGTGTCGTGAAAGTAAATCTGAATTGAGTAGGCAAGGCAAAATCTGAAACGGTTGAAAGGTCATAGGATGACTGGTGCCATCCGTCTATTCCGCCATTATTCGTCCACCCTGTTGTTAAATGATTGTACCAATTCACACCGAACGGATCTCCAAGGGAACCCAGTGTTTTCCAACCCGTGGTACTGAGGTATTCAATTTTTCCTCCATCGGGGAAGTTGGTATTAACCCATTGCTCAAACTCCAATTGGTCGTTTCCGATGGCTGAAAGGTTGAACAGGGGTGAATACAGACTTTCCGGGAGAGGTGTCTTTGAGTAAGGCCCGTCGAGATTGGTCTTCCAGCAGTATGGCGGGGAATAGGCCGAGTTGATAATAGCGGAAGTGGGCGTTCCATGTTCCCACTGGGTTCCGTCGGCATGCCATTCAGCCTGGGCCGAATTAAAATTCTCTTCGTAAGGCGGAATAAAGATCGGGATGCCGTATAGATTTGACAGGGTTGACGTATCATCCAGATGATTAAGATCCCCGGTCAGTGAAGTATAAGCCTTCAGCTCATAATTGCCTGTGGGTGCCACATAAGGAGTAGTGAACTGGTAGGCAACGCTTAATCCGGTCAGCAGGGTACCTGTCCATGTTTCGGTAACGGGAGGGCCATTGTTGACCGAATAGGAAAGATCCACTGAAGTAATATTTGTTGCTCCGAAATTTCTTAGTCTCACTTTCGGAGCCAGCGAAGTACCGGACAAAGCCTGGCCCTGTGGATATAAGATTGAATCGACCCCGGCGTCCCTTTGAACAGGAACAGTCAGGCTGAAATTATCAATGGCTATACCAGAACCGGAAATGGTACTGTTGGCGGCAAACCGGAAACGGAATCTCATCGTTGGAATCCCGAAGTGATTGATAAACCTGTAACTGGCCAATTTCCAGTTAGGGGAGTTTCCTGTCCAGCCGGGCCTGTCGAGCGCTGTTACGGTATCATCAAACCAATTGGAAGAATGGGGATCGTTTACATAACCGAGAAACAACCATACATTCCCATTGTCTGCACTATATTCGATCAGGCAGCCATCTTCCACCGGCTCCGTCTGGTATTTGATCCAAAATTGAATGTCAACGGCAGCAGCACTGCTCACGTCGAAAAGTTGGGTGGTAAGGGTACAGTAAGCATTATCCGCGTATGGAGGATGATTTAGGTCAACAGCCCAGACATCGGGAGGCGAAACCGCGGTTTGCGGAAAAAGGGCCGGGGTTGGAGCACCCCGGGCCCAGTGGGACTGACCGGATGAATAAATGGTAAAATAGTCGGGTCCGTCAAAATTATCATAATAAGGCAGGTTGTCAATTCTGACTCCTGTGACATTCGCGCACAAAGTGTCATTCAGGTAATTGGTATCACCGGGAAGAGAGACCCAGGCACAAATGGTATGATCAAACTCCGGCCACGAGATAGCGGGAAAATTAACATTAACCGATGCCGTTGATGCCAGGTTCCCCGACCAGGTTATAGTTACAGGAGGATCATTATCAAGCTGGTAAGTTACTGAGGCAGATGTGATTGGAAAATATCCGTTATTGGTTAGTTTTACCCTGGGAGTATTAAGCTGGTTAGCCGGATAGATCGGTGGCGGTGTAACGATAGCCGTTATACTCATATCCGTATCCGCCAGTGGTTTTACCATTACCAGGTAATCCTCCGTTTCTCCCATCGGATAATCACCACAGGCATTAATATCATTTGGATCACCGGTTTCAACCAGCACCACCCTCATCAGGGTTACTCCCAGGTGGGCGTTTGCCGGCACAGTTAGGCTGCCGGTAATGACTGTGTTGGTTGCAGATGTCGGCCCACCGGTAAAAGCAGGTTCGGGGTATCCATAAAAAACCCCGTCATAATTCCAGTCAACATATACCTTCGCATAACATTCACTATATGCTGAAGAGTAAATAGGTGAAATTGAAAAAGTATAACTCTGTGATCTTCTTAAGATTACTGGAGGAAGCCAACTAAAAAAGATACTTTGGCCATTTGCCTGTACATTGTTAAAAACCGGGGTTGGATTCCCGTTACTGAGGTCATGAATAGTAAAGTTACCGATGTCCGGACCTACCGATGCAATTGCACCTGAGTAGCAATATGTGTACATTTTGTTCACCACAAATGCCTTAACCGTATCATTCAACTGGTTAGTATCACCGGGGAAAGCCGTCCAGACGCTTAAAGTGTAAGTGCCAAAGTTTGAAAGATCTGCTGTAGTATCGAAGGTGAATATCAGGGTGTTGCCTGGCTGGATGGTAAGTGTAACGGTATCACAGACAGGAGGATGGTTGTTAATTGAATAATAAACAGGGAAGTTGGTCATGGGGAGCGTTCCCAGGTTTTGGATAGTTGCACTGACAACCATGTTGTCACCCAGGTTGATACCGGTAACCGGTGATAACAGGGAAATAGCTGAAGCATCCCATGGAGGTGGCGGACCGACATAAACGGTGTCACTCGCCCTTTTACTCTCACACCCGTTGGTTCCGGTAACTTCCGGGT
>JAPLDE010000020.1 GCA_026391855.1 Bacteroidota bacterium
CAGCGGAAAACCGGGCTTTAGCCCTAAACTTTGCAAACTAGATGGAAAATATAAGAACATGTGTAGTTATGTTGCTGAATATTAAAAACTTAAACTTAGGTTATAGTAAGTTGCCTTTATTTGGGGCTGAAGCCCCGGTTTCGTTTGGCCGCCCTATACCCCGGCCTGAAGACCGGGGTAATTCAAATCTGCGATCTTTCCCTGTAAAGAATCTTCAGCTGGTTCAATTAACATTTCGGACATGCCGTGGCATGTCCCAACAAAACATAATTTTCCTCACAAACCATTGAATATTATATCATCATAGAAAATATTAATAAAATCCATACAAGTATGAAAGCTGTAAAAATACTCTTTATCATCCTGACCCTGTGCCTTGGAATAATAACCCAAACCAAAGCTGATGGCGGGGAAGCAGTCTCTGGTTCTGTTGCAGTTACTTCCGTTAGCGGCATCTCTGGTATGGTAAAAGATGCTTTAACCGGCAACGGCATAGATAGTGCTGACATTGTTATCACTACCTCAACCGGACTAACCTATCAAACCACTTCTTATCCAACCGGCGCTTACTTTTACTCGATGATGCCTTCCGGATCTTTTACTATCTCAATAACAGCTTCCGGTTATCAGCCTGTGAATCAGTTAGTTCAGGCAGGACAGGGTTGTGTATTTAATGTTTTCAGTTTGGTCTCATCCGATACGAACTACCTGCAATTAACTGATCAGCTTAGAATCTATTATGAAAATAAAATAATAAACCAAACCGGATATTATACCTTGAGCGGGAATGTTAATGTGAATGGCATCCTTTATTTTCAGGGTGAAGTGAAGGTTGACATGCGTCCGGATCTATATCTTCATGAGGTTTCCGGCAGTGAAGGATATTTTCTCGATGATATACAGGGTTCATCAGTCAATTTATTAAGCAGTTCCATTCCATATAAATTCTACGCAGAGGATGACCAACTGATTGCAAAAGAGTATATGTATTTAGCTGAAATCCCGATCGATATGGGTGGTTTCCCTCTTACACTGGCCGGCATACAGATTGGTCCTACCGGAGATTCCGTTTACCTGAAGGTCATTCCCAAATTGCCTTTCCCTTTCGATAAAATAATTAATATATATTTGGAAATGAATGATTTATCTGTTCCTGATATCATTAGTCAAATTTCCTTATCGGTGATATACTCCAAAGTAAATGGCAAGGGTTATGCCGGTTCAATTGAAGATCTTGAAAAGGATTTTATCTTATTCAAACTTGAAGGTGTTCATGTTGAATTTGATTCGTCACTGGAATTGTTCGGAGCCGGGTTTACGTTATCAATCCCAGGTGGTGAGGAGGAAAAATCTATTGGGTCGGAGCCAATTGACTCACTCAATGCAAATCTGCCTGTCATTATTCAGGATTCATTAGGTAATATCCTGACACAGACGAACTTTAATAACATACTTAGTAATTTTAAAGCGTTTGGATTAAAATTCTTAAAATTTGGGGTCGATGTTGAATTTATTCATGGAGCTATTAATAAATTGATTTTAACGCTGGGAACCAAAATTCCGATCGATCAAACTGGTTTATTTATAACAGAAATCAAGGGAGGAGTTGATAATATGATCAACGAGAATGACTGGCGCATCCTGGCCAGCGTTGATGTTGAAACGGGTATTGATATCCCACCGCTGGGTTCCCCGGTAAAACTGGACGATTTTGGGGTTAATATTCACCCTTTCAGTTATTTAAAAGGTTCAGGTACTTTCGAGATCTTTGATAACCCGGTTTCAGATGGTTATATTGAGTACGATTCCTATAAAAAATCACTCAGCGGTGAAGGTAATCTTGATCTTGATGATATACTGGTAGGTAAGCTATTCCTCAACCTCAGAGGGGGAGGGAACCTTAATGGTGGTGGAACACTTACCCTGAAAACACCTTCAGATATTCCCTGGTATCTTCGACTTATACCTGAAAATAAAGTTATCGCTGCGGTCGAAACCGGTTATTCCCTTGATAAATTTGAGGTGCAGCTTCCCTTTATTCCAACTGTACCTCCCATACCCGTTCCCATTGCCGTCAAATTACAGTTCGGAAATCCGAATTTCCCCTTTTTCCATTATTACCTTGGCTTTAATCTGAAGGATATCTTTCTGATCTGGAAAGGCACCAAGTCCGGCAAAACCTCCATCCAGTTCCAGGTGCCGGAAAATTGCCCGAAATTAATGGTGGTGGCAGGGGATACATTGGATAACCAACCTGTTGATTTCCAGTTGATTGCGCCTGGTGGTAGGTTGTATGACAGTACCTGGGTCAATTACTACCAATTCGCCGAAACTCACCAGACCATGATGGTCATCGACCAGCCGTTACCCGGCGAATGGACTTTCATTTGCTCAGATACGGCCAACCTGAAGATGGTCCCCATGTTCCAGAACCAGCAACCTACCGGTTTAATTGCACAACCTCTGAAAAACGGGTCGAAATCGAATAACATTACCTTAGACTTTACGGATTATTCTGATACCCTGAATGTTAAAGTGTTCTATGATACAGACCGGGAACATTTTGACGGCAGCTTTATCCAGGAATTCCAGGTGGTGAATAATGCCCATCTGGCCTTTGACTGGCAAAACCAGGATATCACTGATGGTGAGTATTTTATCTATTGTATGATTGACGATGGCAAGAATGCCCCTGTGATGCAATATGCCCCGGGCAGTATTCAGGTGCAACATACAGGATTTACAGAAGTGCCGCAAAATGTGGTGATTACCCAACCCGGCGATTCGGTCAGAATTCAGTGGGATGTGAATGCCGGTTCCGACATCCGTTTTACGACGGTATATTTTAAAAACCTGTCAACCGGCAGGAATGACGAGGTAATGGTGAGCGATACCAATGTGGCTTTCCTGAAAGGTCTGAAGATTGGACAGGCTTATGAGGTCTGGTGCAGTTTTGTCGGTCAGCAGGGAAATACAGGACCGGCCAGTATCGCACAGAACCTGACTTTCCATGGTCCGGCAGGGGTAAATAACCCGCCATACTTTACGAATGATCCGCATGTCTATTGGAAAGTGATAGCTGATGAGGCTTCCGGCTTCACGCTGACAGCCGGTGATGCTGACAATGATGCGCTCAGCTTCAGCCTGCCTCAGGATACACTGGGAATTACCGTTAACGGAAATCAATTAGAGTGGACTCCAACCGGCGACCAGAGAGGAGCGTATAACCTGATGGTGGTGGTTTCGGATGGTACAACTACTGATACTACTCATATTCAGGTAATTGTGTACGCCCAGGAACAGGCGGGAGTGGATGTTTCTTTCAGCTCGGTAAATCTGTATGAGAATGACAACAAGTTTGTCAGGATTCGCAACTACCGGTCAACTGCCAACAGCATCTGGGTTACGGTCACCAATGTGAATTCCGGGTCACAAATTGATGTAGATTGCAGGAAAGTAGATGAGTTTGAGTACATTGGAAAGTTCGAGCTGTCGTTCGTTAACAAATCAGCCATTCCGGTAGCCAATGGTGATTCACTCAGGCTGACCTATGAATACAATGGTCAAACCTATACGGCCATGGCCATGTACGACAGCCTGGCCCAGCCCTCCGATAAAACGCCACCTGCCGGTATATATGATCTTTCCGTTATCTCCTTATCCTTCCCTTTCAGGAAACAGGGACTCTCTGGTATTGTCGCTCGATACACTCCCTGGTATTGAGCAACATAGCTCAATTTGGTTTACGGTTAAAGCCGAAGATGAAAACCAGAACCGTTCTGTGTTGGGAAACAGTCCTTCCCTTGATTACCGGCTTGCTCCCAACGATCTGAAGGCCACACCGGAACAGGTTTATCACGTAAATCTGACCTGGCAGGGCCGGAAAGCAGCAGGATTTCAACATTATAACATATACAGAAAGGCTGGTGCTGAACCCTTTACGATGATTACCGACACCGTGACTATGGGTGCTTTTACGGATAACCTGTACGATGCTCCCGATGCCGGGTATCAGTATGCCGTTCAGGCTGTTTATACGCAGGGTTCAAGTGATTCTGTGTTTTCTGATATTGTTGATATCCAGCGGTTTATTAATCTGATGATCTTGTGTCAGCTGGAAGATACTACCATTTATGACAGCATTACATTTACCATGCAGGGCCAGGATACAGTCTATTCAATGTCTTTCAACCGTACCACCAACCTGACCGGATTGGTGATGCTGCCTGCTGTCTATTTTGGTGATTATGTTATAAATATCTCAAGATCAGGTTATCAGAGTATTCACGATACCATTTCAGTAACTCCCGGAAATCCTTCATGGAGTTTTACCCTGTTAAGTCTTACAAAACCCAGGTTGTTTTCAGGAAGGGTACATTACGATAACAATGCATCCACTCCATTAGGAAATATCAAGGTATACCTGAAAAACCTGTCAAATACTATACTTGATTCTACCATGACAATTTCGACCGGGGATTTCAGTTTCTCAGCCATACCGGGAGATTACCGGATAGGCTTCAAATGTACAAAACCTTCCGGAGGAATTAATTCCATTGATGCCTTGCTGATCCTGAAGCATTTCGTTGGTATTGATACACTTAAAGGGATAAAGCTAACGGCTGCCGATGTGGACGGCAGCGGGAATATCAATGCCAGTGACGCCCTGATCACAATGAGGAGGTTTGTTGGTCTGGTTAGTACCTTTTCTGTGGGTGACTGGATTTTTGAGAACCCGCTGATCGTGTTGTCGCCAGATGAGAATAATGTATTGATATTCAAAGGATTATGTACTGGTGATGTAAATGGTTCTTATACACCATAAATTATTCATTTACTTTCTGTATATTTCAGCCTTCATTGTCAATTGTCAATTGTCAATTATCAATTTGCTCTTTATGAAACAAATACTTAGCTTTTCGATGCTGTTATTGGTTGTGATGATGCAACAATCTTATGGTCAGGTGTCTATCAATACCGACGGCTCCAATGCCCCTCCTTCGGCCATGCTGGAGGTGAAATCGACCGATAAAGGTTTTCTTCCTCCCAGGCTGAGTTCGGCCCAAATGTTTGCCATCCAGAATCCTGATATGGGGTTAATGATTTTTAACACTGACATAAAATTGCCTTGCTGGTACGATGGTACAAAATGGATCAAATCTACCGGAGAGGAAGTACCCTGGTGCGGGAATGTAAATGTTTTATACGAAGGCCAGGTTTATCATACTGTTCTCATAGGAACCCAATGCTGGTTAAAGGAAAATCTGAATGTGGGAACAATGATTAGCGGAGCCTCCAATGCGACCAGCAACAACGTTATTGAGAAATATTGCTATGACGATGATCAGGCCAATTGTGCTGTATATGGAGGCTTCTATAGTTGGGATGAAATGATGCAATACACTAACTCAGAAGGCACACAGGGCATTTGTCCGTCCGGATGGCATATTCCCGCTGATGCAGAATGGACAAGCCTGATCAGCTTCCTGGGAGGTTTCACTGTTGCCGGGGGGAAGATGAAGGAACCCGGCTATGACCATTGGAGCTCACCAAATACAGACGCCTCCAACGAAAGCGGATTCACTGCCCTGGGCGGTGGCTACGGCGCCCAAAATGGATCATTCTACTATCAAAATACCATCGTCTACTTCTGGAGTTCTACCCGCTTCGGCTTAGGAAACGCGTACAATTACAACCTGACCTACGACAGCGCCAATGCTAACCGGGGCGGCAACTGGTACACCTGGCGTTTTTCAGTTCGTTGCCTCAAGGACAACTAATAGGCTGATAGGCTGTAATCTGAAGAATTTTAGGCTGCATAATTTTGGACATGCCATGGCATGTCTCTACATTATTCCACTCTTGCCTTCTTGCCTTCTTGCCTTCTTGCATTCTTTTCATTCTTGCATAAAGACAACCTGTATTTTTTTTAATTTGTTGTATAATGATATTCACTAAATTGCAGTGTGTTTCAGTCTTAATTATCCATTATCAATTGTCAATTATCAATTATCAATTCGCTCCTTATGAAACAAATACTTAGCTTTTCGATGTTATTACTGTTTGTGATGATGCAACAGTCTTATGCCCAGGTATCTATCAATACCGACGGAGCCAACCCGCCTCCTTCGGCCATGCTGGAGGTGAAATCAACGGATAAGGGTTTTCTCCCGCCAAAGATGACCAACGCCCAGATGCTGGCAATTTCAGCTCCTGTTTCGGGTATCGTGATCTATAATACAGATCTGCAATCTCTTTGCTGGTTTGATGGGAATAACTGGCTTCAGGTAACAGGGACTATTGTGCCGGGGCCATTAACCTGCGGAGTCTCTACGGTTGTATACCAGAGCGTGACTTATCATACGGTTTTAATCGGTACCCAATGCTGGATGAAGGAAAACCTGAATGCGGGTAACATGATTACCTCAGCCGTTTCATCTTCCAACAACAGTATTGTTGAAAAGTGGTGCTATGATGACGATGCTGCTAACTGTCTCACTTACGGTGGATTATACACCTGGGATGAGATGATGCAATATTCCTCAACACCTGGTTCACAAGGCATTTGTCCTTCGGGCTGGCATATTCCTACCGATGCGGAATGGTGTACCATGTCCCTGTATCTGGATGCAGGAATGGATTGTAATACCAACCAGTATTCCGGGACCGATTGCGGAGGGAAAATGAAGGAGACCGGAACGACCCATTGGTTCGATCCTAATACCGGGGCCACTAATTCCAGCGGGTTTACTGCTCTGGGAGCCGGCGACACTGAGGAAAATATGATGGACCCATTTGGACCGTTAATGACGTTTAGCGGGTTAAAAGGATACACCGGATTCTGGTCTTCAAACGGAGAATTCCAAAGTGGGTATTCATCGGCAGTCCGGTTGATATGGAGTTATGATGCCCACCTTGCCCGGAATATTTTACCCAAAACATACGGCTGGAGTGTAAGATGTCTGAAAAATTAATATGAAGTCCGGGTTGCAAAAACAAATCTTCCCCTGGTTCCCTCTGGTCATTTTCATTGTCCTGGTTGCCGGTATTATTCCTATAGGGTTTTATTATTACAAGATTCAGAAAAGAGATATCATTGAGGAAAAGCACAATGAACTGAGGGCTATCACCAACCTGAAGGCAGGCCAGATCACCGGGTGGAGGAACGAACGGACCAATGATGGAAGGCTTATCTTCGGAGATCCGCTGATCTCGCGGGCAGTCACTGATTTTTTTGTCGGCAGAAACAAGGAAAAACAGAAATCGGCGCTGCTGGCCATCATGAAATCCTACACCATGCATTTTGATTACAGTAACCTGATACTGCTTGATAATCAAATGAATATATGTTTTTCCCTGATTCCTGGAGATTCACTGGTATGTACCTATTTACTGCCTTTTATCCGGGAAGCAAAACAGAAGAAAAAAGTAATGCTTTCGGATCTCTACCGGAAAAGCGGGAATTACAAGGCATGTCTTGATCTTATTGTCCCGGTTGTTAATGCGGATGATCCCGGGAAATCGCCGGCCGGACTGCTTTTATTGAAACTGAATCCTTACCAGACATTATACCCGCTTATTCAAACCTGGCCTTTCCCGAGTAAAACATCAGAAACGCTGTTAATCAGGCAGGAAGGTGACAAAGTTCTTTACCTTAATGAACTCAGGCACAGGAAGAATACGGCATTGACCTTCCAGCTGCTTGTTTCCGATAAGCACCTGCCTGCAGCATTGGCTGTCAAGGGTGTTGAGGGTATACAAGAAGGCATTGACTACCGGAATATACCTGTTTTGAGCTGTATTAAAGCCTTGCCGCCTTCTGCCTGGTATCTGATCGCCAAGGTTGATATAAGTGAGGTCTATGCACCGCTCAGGAAGCAGATGGCTGCCGTGGTGGCCATGGTCCTTCTGATCATTTTTACCATCGGAGCCTTAACGGGATTCTGGTGGAGAAGCCAGCGAATGCAGTTTTACCGTAATCAATACGAACGTGAATCCGAGAAGCTGGCCCTGGCTCAACACTTTCAATATATTGTAAAATATGCCAATGACATCATTATTCTATTTGATAATGACTTGAATATCATTGACTTCAATGACCGTGCCTTGGAAACATATGGGTATTCGCGGGAAGAACTCAGCAGCCTGAGGTTGGTTGACCTGGTATCATCAGATTTGTTGGCGGATTTGCCGGACGATTTGAATAAACTCAGAACGGAGGAAGCAGCGTTGTATGAAACTGTCCACCGCCGGAAAGACGGTTCGGTTTTTCCGGTCGAAGTGAGTGCCCGTATTGTTAAGGTTGAAGGAACATGGTATCTTCAGAATATAGGACGCGATATTACAGAACGACGGCAAGCCGAAGATAAGGTGAAACAACTCAACCTTGAACTCGAACAGCGGGTTATTCAGCGAACCCGGCAGTTTGAAACAGCCAATAAGGAACTGGAAGCTTTTACCTATACGGTTTCACATGACCTGCGAGCCCCCGTAAGAGCCATTGACGGGTTTACCCGGATTTTACTGGAGGACAGTGGACACCTTCTTGATGATAAGGCGTTGTCCAACTTTAAGCTGATACGGGCCAATGCTGCCCTGATGGGACAACTGATCGATGACCTGCTGGCATTCTCTCACATCGGAAGAAGTGAGTTGAAGTTATCGACCTTAAATATGGCTGAAATGGTACAGGCGGTTTTTGCTGATCAGACTAATGCCGTTCAAAAGGAAGGGATACGTTTCATTGTTCAGTCGCTATCTGAAATATCCGGGGATGCTAATATGATCAGGCAGGTTTGGATTAACCTGATATCCAATGCCATAAAGTACTCATCCCGTTGTGCCGAACCGGAAATTCTTATTGGTTCCGAAAAGAATGAGTATGAAACGATCTATTTCGTAAAGGATAACGGAGTAGGGTTTAACATGAAGTATGTCGGTAAGTTGTTTGAAGTGTTTCAGCGTCTACAGAGCACGGACGAATTTGAGGGAACCGGGGTAGGGCTGGCTATTGTAAAAAGAATTGTAAGCAGACATGGGGGCCGGGTCTGGGCTGTGGGTGAATTAGGAAAAGGAGCCACGTTTTCATTCTCTCTGCCTGGCTGAAAATCAATAGGTTGATCCTTAGATTAAGGCCTGGATACTTTTTTTTGCAGCAGTTCCAGGGTATGTGCTTTTTTAGGTTGAAGCACTTTCTTCCCGTATTCTGAGTAAAAATGATGGGCATTAAAGAAACGGATCGAGTTCATGTGAAAATCATGCGGATTGAGTTTGGCAACGCCTACGTTTGCCCATTCCTGTCTCATCAGTTCCATCACCTCAAAGTAATCATCATAGGTAAGGTGCATCAGGTCTGCATCGCATAACATCTCACCGATCAGATCGTTTGGTTTCTGGGGGATCTGTGTAGCCAGGATGGCCTCTTTTACCTGACTGATAATGGATTCACTCACCTGCCTGGAGCGAAGAAATTCTTCGGCATAAGCAACACTCACCAATTCATGGTTCTCATAAACGATTACATAACCCGTATCATGAAATAGCGCACTCACCCTGAGGATGTTAAGATCGTCTTCGGGGAGTTGCTGAAAGGCAGCGATGATCTCTGCATTTTTCAGTACATCGCGGGTGTGTTTTTTTGTATGGAACAGCTTGTCTTTCGATAACCCGTTTTCCAGCAGTTCCATTACATGCTTTTCTGCTTCTTTAAAAATCTGGTAATCTATTTTTTCTTCCATTAATTTCCACCTTCCTCTTTCTTCCGGTTCAGCTTAACTATCAGAAAATTAATTAATTATTTCTTCCACAAAGTACATGATGATCTCCCCTTTGTTTTTTGCCTGCACCATTCCACGGTAAGTACACCTGAAGTGGTCTTTTACCAGCTCATAGGTGCATCCGCTGATGTTAACCTTGCCCACTTCCCCGCTGCTTTCCATCCGGGCTGCCGTATTAACGGTATCTCCCCAGATATCATAGGCAAACTTTTTTATTCCCACTATTCCAGCCACAACAGGACCGGTATGGATTCCAAGCCGCAGCTCAAAATAAGGTTCATCTCTTTCTTTCCTGTAATTGGCATTATTCTTAATAAATTCCTGCATTTCCAGCCCGGCCTTGATCACATCTACCGGGTGGGTGCTGTTGGTTACCGGAATGCCACCGGCACACATGTAACTGTCGCCTATTGTTTTTATTTTCTCTATACCATATTTAGTGGCTATCCGGTCAAACTCGCTATAACAGAAATTGATCTCATTAACCAGCTGTTCGGCGGTCAGTTTCTCACTGGCCTGGGTAAAGTTCTTAAAATCTGTAAACATGACTGTTACCTGGTCGAAACTCTTTGCCTTTGCCGTACCGGTAGCTTTCAGCTCTTCGGCTGTTTCTTCCGGTAAAATGTTCAGTAACAGCTCATCACTTCGTTTTTTTTCAGCTGCGATCTTCTTCTTCTGCCGTAATACAACAAACAGGAACAGGATAACCATGGCCAGACCACCTATAGTCACATTCCGGATCACTTTCTGCCGTTGAAGGTTCAATGCCTGCAAGGCCTTATCCTTTTGTAGCAGATCAATCTGGCCCTGTTTTTTCGACAGGTCAAAATTGAACTGAAGTCCTGACAGTTTCTTGGCAGTTTCGAAATCAAATAAGGTATCCTTTATGCTCGAAAGTAAGGCTGAATATTTAAAGGCATTTTTAAAATCATTGCGTTTAGCATAAGCTTCCGTCAATCCTTCATAAATATTTTTAACCTCATAATTTGCTTTGATTTCCGTGGCAATAGACAATGCCTGCTGATAGGAGTCCAGACCCGATTTAATGTCGCCCTGACCGATATATGCCTTGGCCAGGCCTACCAGCGATTGGGTCATATCAAGTTTGGCATCCAGTTTTTTGGAAAACTGGTAAGCACGCTGGTGATAGATTATTGCCGTAGAAAAGTTCTTTCTTTTCAGGTAGACTTTCCCGATTGAATTCAGTGAATAGGGTATGTTTTCAGAATTCTCGTAGGCATTCAGGGATTGAAAATAGTATTTCAGGGCCTTCTCGTCATCCCCTTTCAACAGGTAGATCTCACCGATATTAACAGTACAGGTGCCAATCGCATCCTTATTTCCCAGTCTCTGACTTAAAGGCAAAGCCCTCATAAAATACTGCAAGGCCTTATCCCAGGTAGGTTTTTTGTTCTGGTAAACTGCACCTATGTTAATACAGACCGTTGCTATCCTGAAGGGATCTGCGATCTGTTCCGAAATATTCAACGATCGTAAATAATATTCCAGCGCTTTGGCATCATCAGCCTGGTTAAAATACACCGCCCCGATGTTGCTTAGGAGATTGGCCACCCCGACTTTATCCCCCAGGGTTTCAAATACTTTCAGCGATTGCGACCAGTAATCCAGGGTTTCCAGGTACTTACTCTGCATATAGTAGGCTATACCAATGTTTTTCAGCGAATAAGCCACTCCTCGCTGGAAGTTAAGCTGTTGTGCGAGATTTCTGGCCCGGATACTGTAATTAATGGCTTCCTGCGGGGCCGAATTATAATATTGTTTGCTTAAAGCAAGTAAGGTATTAACCTTGTTTGTGTCATCGGTTTCCGAAGCAAGCACCCTCTTCAGGCTGTCAAGCTGATTGGCTTTCAGGGAAAAAGTAAGGAATACAGGAAAAATAAACAGCCACAGCAGGATAACACGCTTCATCATTCCGCTTCAAAATTCAGGTTAACGCATAAACGCCAAAGATAATAACTATGGTTTCAGTATGCTGAGCTTCCTGATAAAGATTTCATTTCCCACCTTCAGACGAACGAAATATACACCCGGTTCCCAGGAAGAGGAAAGGATATTGATAGAGTAGGATTCATCCTTATTAACAAAGATTTCCTTTTCATGGGAAGCCAGCGAGCCGTTGATCCGGAAAATATCCACCACCAAACGGTCGGTGACTGAAGCTGTAAACTCAAGGGTTACATCTCCTGAACTTGGATTTGGGTATATAACAATCTGATCATCAGCAATATCACTAACATCTTCTCCAAATTCAATTTTCACTCCGGCCGGATTAGCGGAGAACCCTGCCAGGATACGGCAATGATCGAAGCTATTAAGGACGGCTACCAGGGCAGTATTTATTTCGTTAAGTGTCGGGTTAAAGTAAATGGTTGGGACATATGCACCTCCCAGCGCTTTATTGGCCAGCAGCAGTAAATCAGATACCGTATTACCTGAACCCAGGTAATTCAGAACGGTTTGCGGAATGCTGTAAACCATCCTGCTTCCGGCTACTGCTTTTCCGTTCACACAGGAAGTGGAGGCATACGTAGAGATATAGGGGCCTGTAAGGTGAAGCGATCCGAGGGTCATATTATACCGCGTGGAGAGTGCCAGTGCAATCTCATTTCCAAGGAGTTCTCTCTTAAACTTGGTACCGGTAAGATAATTTGTGTTATTAGCGGCGGTGCAGCTCACATTTCCTACAGGAAGGGAGGAGCTCAACCCGATGGCCGGTAATTTTGACTGCAGACAGGTTGATTCCCAGGGGCTGAAGGTTAACTTTCTTATATTGTATCCACTCACCAGGGATGTTTGCAACAAAACACTCAGCATGGATGTACTGCTTGACCCGTTACAGGCGGTCAGGGCCGGGTTTCCCCAAAAGCTCTGGGTAAAAGTGCAATACTCTTCACAACGGGTTGAAAATGAAATTTGACAGATCGTATTCTGTCCGGTATAGGTATTGGACCCCGACAGGGTAAAAGTTCCCGTAGTTCCGCTGTTTCCGGCAGTATAGGTAACCGAGGCCGTTCCCTGTCCGGCAGTGATCACCCAGGAGTTATCCGGGGAGCTTACACTCCAGTTAAAAGCGTTGATACCGTTAGTGACGGCTGTCAGGTGATAACCTCCCAGTCCGCAGACAGGCAGGGTGTCGGGTAATGGAACCGAGCAGGACGGAGCAGGGATGACCTGTAACGTTCCTGAAATAAAATTCAGGTTGTAATTTATGGAAGAACCTCCTGACAGGTTGATGGAGTAAGAGCCCGGAGGTGACAATATTACAGCAGGGCTTGATGCCAGCGGGGGAGTAATACTTCCGGGTCCGTCGCCATTGACAAATCCCAGGTAAGTGATGGTAAACAAAGGATTCGGTATGCCATATGCACGGGTCTTGTCATCGGCCCTGGCCACCAGCGGAACCTTCACCACATTGAGCAGTCCGTTGATGTATTTCACCACGTAATTGGAAGGAGTGACCAGCTGAATCCCTGATGGGGCAATAAAGTAATTACCGGCATTAACCATTCCGCTCCCTACCGGGACCATAAGGCTGTTCAGCAATGAATAAACAGGCGGGCCGGTCACCAGGTTGCTGTCAGCATCATGATAATCCCAACCGCTTATGGTATAAGAATAGGAAGGAAGAATTCCATAGTGGATCATTTTGTCCCCGGCAGTCACGGTAAGCGTGTCAGGTAAAATGGTCAGGGTGCCTAATCCATAGGTGATTTCGAAGTTATTGGAAAGCAGTGCTCCCGGAACGATGGCGAATTCTCCGGCTGTGGTTCCGGTGATCAGGGTGACGGGTTTTAACTCCGTAAGAGAATCCTCGGGTGGTGCGTTTATATCGGCTTCGTCGATAATAACAACGGTTCCGGCATTGCTCGTATCGCTTACTGTTGTGCTGTTCACCATGGCCGACCCGTTAACCAGGGCCCGGCCATTGACCAGGGCTCTTCCGTTGACCAATGCCCTTCCATTGACCAGTGCCCTTCCGTTGACAATGGGCATGGCCTTTACCAGCATGGCGGTATCAGGGTCTTCCTGGTAATTAAAGATAGAAGCAACGGCCACGTCAATAAGTCTGGTTGTGTCCATGACAATGGTCCCATTCACCAGTGCTCTGCCGTTGACCAGTGCTCTGCCATTGACCAGTGCCCGGCCGCTGGTTAGGAAACTGAGGTGGTCCAGGTCCGAATTAACCAGCGCCCTCCCGTTAACCAGTGCCCTTCCGTCGACCAGCGCTACTGCATCGGCCAGGTTGGATTCATGGGTTTCTCTGATCAGGTCTCTCAGTATGGTCCTCTCATCCAGCTGGATGTTCGTTTCGTCATAATCATACATAAATGAAAGCCCGCTGATCTTATCCCCGTAAAAGATGGTCGTATCCTTGGGAGTGATCAGAAGCGGAAGTTTAGTTACCGATAGTATGCCATCTTCAAAAACATAATCAAAACCCTCTATGAGTGAACGTTCAAAAGGATCAGAGGAGTTAAGGGGAGGCATGGAGGGATGAATAAAGTACATGCCTGTATTGCTGAAGGATGTGGCAGGCGTTGTATAAAGAATATCATCGAGGCCGAGATCGCTCAGCGTGTAAGAGGTATTTCCCAGGGGAACATTATCAACTGTCACACTGACAGTGAAATCCGGGAGTTTTTCACCATATTTCTTGGTTTTATTACCCGCAGTGATCACGACCTCTTGTTTAACCTTATCAAAGAAGTACAGAGTGTCGGAGTATCCTCCGTCGTTAAGGTTGGGTGATATGGGAGGCGTAAACACGCAAAGGGGAGGATTGCCCGGAAATAAAGGGATGGAGGCCGTCAGTTGAGTGGTACTGAGGAAGGTGGTGGGTAATGAAGCTCCTAAAAAGAATACCTGTGATGAGGGGGAAAAATATTCTCCTGCAATGGTAACAACAAAGGGTTCAACACCAGGGACCACCGGAGGATCAGGCAAAACAAGGTCGGTAATGAAAGGAGTCGGGGCAGCAAAGGTACGCATGGCTGCATCGGCCTGTATCAATCCATAACCGGTATTGAGATCGAATCCGGGCTCATCCATATCAATGGTGGTACTGGTCATTAGCATTCGTAACTCAGCCGGAGTGAGGTCAGTTCCGGTGAATTTCTTTTTTCCTTCCATCAGAAGGGCTCCGACAGCTGCAGCATGGGGAGCTGCGCAGGATGTACCGAAGAAATTGGGGAAAAGGTCTCCGTCGATATTCACGCCGCCCATATTGACGGTTGTATTCACACCATTAGGTGCCATCAGGTCGGGTTTGTTCCTTATCACTCCATTTATCGGGGTGCCCCCGACAGAGGAGAAGGATGCTGCCGTGGGGGGATCTACACCAAAGGCCGGAGTATTGCTGTATAACACTGCACCAACGGCGATCGCTCCCTGGGCGTTGGCCTGGCCGACAACGGTGGAAACACCCTGATTGAAATTGTTAATTACCAGGTTGCCGCGGAAAACAATATATTTAAACCTTGGATTATCGGGCCCGGAAACCTTGGTGATCATCAGTTTGGCGTCAATAGGCGAAAGAACGGTAAAGGGCAATACCTCGATAGGATCTCCTCCAAGGTTATTCCTGTTGAAGCCGAATAAAAGGTTACCGGAGGATGAAAGCAGATAGATGTCCAGGTCGTTCCTGGTACCTGAAAGGGTCTGCCCGATGGAATATACCGAATCCTCCCATTGAAGCACAATAGTATAAGTTCCCGGTGTTAGTGTTAAATCCTGGTAAGGGTCACCCAATCCGCTGAAATCGTGTGCGTCCACATCCCACCAGTATGGGTTATAAGTTGGAAGAAAGACGCCGGAATAAGCTTTATTCCCGTAATTGCCGGCCGCGGTAAAATAACTCACACCCAGGCTGGTTACATAATCAACCGCTTTAGCGATGACACCATCCTGGAAAAAGGGCTCCGTAATATACGTTACATCATCTACGATAATGTTACAGTTATCCTCCTGTAAGGCTTTTATTCCTTCAGCAAAATCGTTGGCACTGATAAAACCGGTCCTGAAAGCCAGCTGAGCTTCAGGGGCGATATCATGAACTATCTGAAGCATCGCTCTTCCTTCGTCGGTCCTGATGCCGTATGGGTAATCTTTTAATACATGAACCGGGTTGGGCTCCATCGGATTCCCGATGCCGGGAAGGTCATGGTTCAATACATCTGTCAGCGCAGGATCACCCTGTATGGTATTATAACTGTCTGAAATAACTCCTACTTTAATCTGCTGACCCCCAATGTTATACCCGTTTCGTACAAAGTCGGAATGCATGGAAATATCTCCCAGGCTGGTCACCAGGCCGCTGTTTGACAGGGGCGGATATAACGGACGGCAGTAATTGATCATTCCGGATAAAAGGCTTAATTTTCCCAGGTTGGCAATAGGGTATTTGCCGGTGATCATGAGTTCGCTGTTCCCGTTGGGGATGACATCTGTCAACCCATAATCAGGTCCCTGTAATATGGCAAGCAGGGTTTCATACATTCCTTCGATGGCGATGATCTCGATCATCACACTGTCGTTCCTGAGCTGGAAGATGTTCTGTATGGTATCCGGCCCGCCGGTGTAATTCTGAAGTAAGGAGGTCAGTTCTGATCCTATCAGTTCCTGTACTTTCCCGTCGGGGGGAGGTGGGTAGTAAGGCAAAATACAGGGAATAAAGGTGACAACGGTTGTGTCAATACCATAACACCCTGTAATTGAATCAATTACCTCTAAAATATAAACACCGGCTTCAAAAATGGTTGGGTTCTGCGAATAAGAATTTTCAATGTATGTTTCGTTCTCGCCATACCAGTGATAATAGGTATGGAGTGACGTAGTGGAGCCGTTTAGCTGGATGGCGGTATCATTGCAGTGTAGTTCTCTGTCTGGTCCGGCATCAGCATTAGGTAAGACAAAGCAATTCAAGTACGGGTAATGGTTTACAGTCACCGAATCTCCCACATTTACCTGGGTTCCGCTTATCAAAGCCCCATTCACTGTAGCCAAACCGGGTCCGATCTTAATCCCGGCAAAGGGAGTATAAACGGTCCCGCTCCATTGAGAATTAGATCCCCCAATGGTACTGTTTTCGAGGACAAAGGAGTAGCCTCCCAGGGGGATGGTCGACCCGTTTCCGTGAACCTCCATATAAACACTGGATGCGTCACCACCTGCAACGCCTGCACTCAGAAAGCCCAGATCTGCATCTCCATGAATGTAAATACGGAATTCGCCCCAATAATCATTTTCCGGTTTGTTAAAAATAAAAATGTTGTTTAATCCGGTGTTGTGAATAGAATTGAACACGTAAGTACCTGGTTCTATGAATATTAAAGTCTGATCACCCGTAAGCGTGATATCCTTGTAGGTCCCGGGGTAAATGCTTTGAGAGGTTGTAATATCGTACCATCCTGCCGGGGGGAAAACTGACACACCAGGCAGTTCGGGAAATAACGGAAAATCGGGCACTCCCACCTGTTCGCCCAATTCGGGCTGGGGCCCGATATAGGTTGTCCCGGAAGGGTGGATCACAGGTCCATACACCAGACCGTCGGCTATGTTGATATTACCGGCAACACCAATCTCCCCGTCGACTGAGGTCCCGTATCCCATCTGAAGGATATTCCCGCCATACAGAGGAAAATTCACCGCATGGATATTCCCTTTGACTGTTGCTCCGTTGCCAATAGAAATGGTTCCGTAGCTTAAAAGATTTGCAAAGGCACCGACATATAAGCCGCCACTGATAAGTTGCTGGCTTCCTATATAATTGCCGGAAACAGTTGAAGACCGTCCAAGAACTACTCCGCAACCGGGTGAAGGAGGAATGGTCTGACCGGTATCCTGAGGGCAGTTGTAACTCCCGCCAAAAACCACGAAGTCTGAAATGCTCAATTGGGTAGGGAGCTCCTGGGCAACGGAACCAAAAGGCAGGGTCAGCATCAAAATGATACCGAATACTAAACACTTATTCAATGACTTAGCCGATTTCATAGGGTTGGTTTTATTATATTAATAGAATATTAAGAGAGGTGTTTTTACTCCTTATTATCCAAAAATATAAAAAAACATCCTATGAACAATACCCTGCCACAGAATATATTTGATATTGCAGGGAAAAATTATCAATTAATTGGATGATTCTATATCATCACAGTCATAATAGATTGATTATCATGGAGGTACCTGACAGCAGGGGAAGGCTTAAGCAGTAATTCTCAGAGAACCATACTGTAAATGTATAATTCCCTGGGGTTAATACATAAAACGGGGATCTCGGAATCATTAAAGATCAGTTTTTCTTCATCAGGGGCGATCTTAAAATCGAAAAGATCATTGTTCGACATGATCATCAGCAGATCAGCCCTCACAGATGAAGCATACTTAATGACCTGTTTGGTAAAGTTTGCAGATCCTTCAGAAAAATTCACTGTATGCTTAACATTATGAAGATCAAATATTTGCTTGATCTGGTTAGTCACTATGTTAAACTTCGACTTTAATTCTTCATTTTTTGTATCAATGATGTACAAATGGATAGTTGCATTGAATGTTTTGGCAACTTTGATCGTCCACTGTACTTTTTGCCTTACATAATCGATTTCCTGTATAGGAAAAACAATGTCTTTATACCCATGTTCAAAAGACCTGTTCTGAACAATAATGGTGGGGCAGGGAGAAGAAGTCACCACCTTGTAGGCAAAGCTTCCCATTATGTGCTGAAGACCAACCTTTCCATGAGTTCCCAGGACCATTATTTCTGCTTCAATCTCACCGGCAACCTTGGGAATGGTGTCAAAAATATTGCCTTCCCTGGCTATCCAATTGATTACCAGGTCGTTCCCTTGTTTATAGGTGGCTGCAATGGATGCCAGTTTTTCGTCGATAGCTGCCGGGCCCAGTTGTTCCTTTTTTAGGTTTGATAAGGTGGCCTTGTCGATAACGTGCAACAAGGTTACCTGGTAATTGAGGACTTTGGCGAGCTCGACACCATGGCGGATGGCGTTGTCGCATACTTCTGAAAAATCCGTCGGGATAAGAATGATATTATTTTTCATCATCAATCATATTGGTTTTACATCACAAAAATAGTCTTTAAAAGATATTCTCAAAAAAAATGAATGGATAAATACCCTGTAAAAGCTAATTCAACTTTTTGCAGGCTGATGAATAATTGCGGGGTATCCTTATATCAAAATTAATACATTTCCGGTTATCATCAGTTAATCTTTGGCCGGGAAAGACGTGAAATTTCTCCGGTAATAAGTATCGGATAGTTGTTATATTTGTTGAAAGAAATCAAAATTAATTGTGTTAAAAAGCTTTAACCGGAGAAGGGCAGGAGGGATATATGCCTGTTATTAAGCGTGTTACAATGCCAGTCACTGGCATGTCCTGTACCAACTGCGCAGCCACTATCGAAAAAAATGTAGCAAAACTACCTGGTGTTGAGGCAGTAAATATTGATTTTGCCAGTGAGAGACTGACCGTTAGTTTTGACAGGGCCACGGTAACGGAGCAGGATATCATTCAAACCGTTGACCGGATCGGGTATGGCATTGCTACCGGCAAGGCAGATTTTCCCCTGGTTGGGCTGGAAGACAACACTGACACCATTACCCTGGAGAAGAACCTGTCAAGGAGGGACGGTATACTCTCAGCCAGCGTTAGCTATGGCAGTGAACGGGTACAACTCGAATATATTCCGGGCATGATCAGCATTGCTGAGATCGCTTCCGTTATCAGGAAGGCCGGTTTCGGCCTCGTTCAGGCAGCAGAAGATGAAGGGTCGGATGATGTTGAATCAAGGGTACGTGCCAACGAACTATTACGTCAGAAACAACTGCTTATCATCGGGTTGGTCTTTACGATACCCCTTGTTTTTTTCAGTATGCTGCGCGATTTCCGGGTAGTTGGGTTTCGATACGACCTTTATGCTATGCTGATCACTGCCACCGTTGTTCAGTTTGTAGTCGGATGGCAGTTTTACATCGGAGCATTTAAGAGTCTCAGGGCCGGGAGCGCCAACATGGATGTACTGATCATGCTGGGCTCGTCGGTAGCTTATTTTTCAAGCTTGCTGGTCACCTTGGGTTTGATATCCGGTACCAGCGTTTACTTCGAAACAGGCGCTGCCATCATCACCCTGATCAGGCTGGGTAAATATCTGGAAGCCAAGGCAAAGGGAAAAACATCCGATGCCCTCAGGGCCTTGATGGGATTAAGTGCCAGGACCGCCTGGGTTGTCAGGCATGGTATTGAATGTGAGGTAGATATAAATGAGGTCGAAGTGGGGGATATTGTCGTTGTAAGGCCAGGTGGCAAGGTAGCCGTAGACGGGATCATACTGGAGGGAAATTCAGCTTTCGACGAATCCATGATAACCGGGGAATCAATGCCGGTAAGCAAAGGCCCCGGAGACGAGGTGATAGGGGCAACCATCAACCGTGAAGGCCTGATCCGCTTCGAGGCAACTAAAGTCGGCAAAAATACTGCGCTGGCCCAGATCATTCGCCTGGTTCAGGAGGCTCAGGCAAGCAAAGCGCCTATTCAGAAACTGACAGACGAAATTGGTAAGTACTTTGTCCCTGTCATTGTAGGTTTTTCCTTGCTCACCTTTGCCGGTTGGCTGGTGGTTGCAGACCAGGGCTGGTCGGTAGCCATGATCAACGCAGTGGCCGTGCTGGTGATTGCCTGCCCCTGTGCGATCGGTCTGGCAACTCCCACTGCCATTATGGTGGGAACTGCCAAAGGAGCAGAAAACGGGATATTGTTCAGAAACAGTGAAATTCTTGAACGGGCTGGTAAAATAAACGTGATCGTACTCGATAAAACCGGGACTATTACTAAAGGAGAGCCGGATATCACAGATATAATTCACGGAGATTCCTTTACTGAAGATGAATTTCTCAGGCTGTCGGCCTCGGCAGAACTGGGTTCTGAACATCCTGTCGGCAGGGCTATGGTGAAGGCAGCCAGAGAAAAAGGGCTGTTGCTGGCCGAACCCGCTCAGTTCCAGGCGGTCAGCGGTTTTGGGATCAGAGCGGTGGTTGAAGATCAGCATATCCTGATCGGGAAACCCAGGCTCTTTGTTAATGAAGGCATTGATATCCAGGCATTTGAAAATCGTATCCGGCAATTGCAGGGAGAAGGTAAGACGGTTATGGTTGTCGCAATAAAAGCCATTGCAGATAAAGAATATAAGGGGCCTTCCGGGCTGGTGGCAGTAGCCGATACCCTTAAACCCGGATCTGCAGAAGCCATTTCGGATCTGCGCAGTCTTGGCCTCGACCTGGTAATGATAACCGGCGATAATACTTCCACTGCAGAGGCTATCGCCCGGCAGGTCGGTATCGACAGGGTTATTGCCGAAGTATTGCCGGGTGAGAAAGCGCTGGCCGTAAAAAAACTGCAGGCTGGCTCTTTGACCGGGTTGCCCAATCCGCTGGTCGCTATGGTGGGTGACGGCATAAATGATGCACCGGCGCTGGCCCAGGCCGATGTGGGCATTGCCCTGGGAACGGGTACAGATATAGCCATGGCGGCTGCAGGCATTACCCTGATCAGCGGGGATCTGCACGGTGTTGGTAAAGCCATTGCCCTTTCCCGGGGAACAGCGCAAACCATCGTTCAGAATCTGATCTGGGCCTTGTTCTATAATGTTGCCCTCATCCCGGTGGCAGCCTATGGTCTGCTCAGCCCCATGATAGCGGCCGGTGCCATGGCATTCAGTTCTATCTTTGTCGTAACCAACAGCCTCCGGTTACGTGGTTTTAAGGTACAAACCTTTACCCCGCCGAAATCTTTCTGGAAACAATCAGCCGGGATCATTCCACGTATCATAGCACCAGCCCTCACCCTTGCTGTTCTTATCGTTCTTCCGATGCTTACTATGCCGGCAGGAATGGAGATAAAAGGTGTCAGACCGGGAACCATGTCACCTCTCCTGATGATGGTGATGGCTATCGCTAATGGTCTTATCGCTGTCTCTTATGCTTCTATTCCTTTCTTCCTGATCGTCTTTATCAGGAAAAGGAAAGATATGCCCTTTACCTGGGTGATCGTTCTTTTTGGCCTGTTTATCCTGGCTTGTGGCGCTACCCATTTTGTTCATATCATCGGCCTGTGGTGGCCGGTCGACTGGTGGCAGGCGGTGGTCGACGGCAGCTGCGCCCTTATTTCCATCGCTACAGCGGTAGCAGTATGGCCGGTTTTGCCAAAACTCCTTAATATTCCCAGTCCTGAGCAGATGAGAATCGTCAATAACGACCTCCGGAAGGAAAAAAATACCCTCGAATATACCCAGGCTGAACTCAGGAGAGCCTATACCGATGTCGAAAATCGGGTCAAAGAAAGGACCGTCGACCTTCTACATCTCAACGAATCCCTTCATCAGGAAATTCTGGAACGCAAAGCAGCTGAAAAAGCGTTGACAGTGAGCAAAGAGGAGATAAAAAGAATGAATGAACAACTGGAAAAGCGTGTCATTCAGAGAACTGTGGAGCTTGAACGAGCCAACAGAGAGTTGGAGGCTTTCTCCTATTCCGTTTCCCATGACCTGAGGGCCCCGCTTCGAAGTATAGATGGCTGGAGCCTTGCCCTGATGGAAGACTATGCTGATCGCCTGGATGATGAAGGAAGGGGCTACCTTAAGAGGGTCAGAAATGAAACCCAGCGAATGGGTCAGCTGATCAATGATCTCCTGCAGCTTTCCAGGGTCACCCGAACTGAAATGACAACCGTTGAAGTTGACCTTTCTGCCCTGATGCAAAGAATTGCAAAACGCGCTATGGACAATTACGCGGACCGCCGGATTCACTTTGTGATCCAGCCTGGGTTAGTAGTCAGCGGAGACTCCCAACTGCTTGAAATTGCCCTGACCAACCTGGTTGACAATGCCTGTAAATTTACAGGTAATCAGCCGGAAGCGCTGATCGAATTCGGTAAAACTGAGGATCCGGAACAATCTTCCTTTTTTATCAGAGACAATGGAGTGGGTTTCGATATGGACTTTGCTAAAAACCTCTTCGGAGCCTTTCAGCGAATGCATAAACAATCTGAGTTCCAGGGTACAGGCATTGGTCTTGCTACCGTTCAAAGGATCATTCACCGTCATAACGGGCAAATTTGGGTCAATACCGCTGTCAACCAGGGAGCTACTTTTTATTTTACCTTGCCATAATAATTTCTTATGACTACAAAATCAATCCTGTTGATCGAAGATAATCCCAGTGATATTGAATTGACCCGCCGGGCTTTTGTCAAAGCAAATATTTTAAACGACCTGGTGGTTGTTGAGGATGGTAAAGAAGCGCTGGATTACCTGTTTGGGACCGGCAAATATGCCGACAGGGACACCACCCATATGCCTCTTCTTGTACTTCTCGACCTGAAGCTTCCCGTTATCGACGGACTGGAAGTACTCCGCCGTATCCGGGAAAATGAACGGACCCGGTATCTTCTTGTAGTAATATTAACATCTTCTGGCGAAGAAAGGGATCTGAACACAGGCTACCAACTGGGAGCCAATAGTTACATTATTAAACCCGTTGATTTTATCCGGTTCACCGAAGCTGTCAGACAGCTTGGACTTTACTGGCTGGTCATTAACGAACCCCCTCCAAATATTTAATAAGATGTCAACTTCATTGCATGTTTTATTAATTGAAGACAACGAATATGATGCAGAACTGATCATCCGGCAGTTGACGAAAGCGGAATATCTCGTTGATTTTGAGCATATACAAACGGAAAATGAATTGATTGATGCACTGGAAAGGCGACCCTGGGATGTTATCATTTGTGATTATTCGATGCCCCGGTTCAGTGCACCCGATGCCCTCAGGGTATTGCAGCAAACCAGGCTGGATATCCCTTTCATTGTAATTTCAGGAACTATTGGTGAGGAGACGGCAGTTGAAGTCATGAGAATGGGTGCCCAGGATTACCTGATGAAAGAAAACTTAACCCGGCTTGGCATGACTATTAAACGGGAACTTGCTGATGCACAAGTGAGAAGGAAACAATATGAGGGAGAAAAAGCCTTATTTGAAAGTGAAACTAAATTCAGGACGATTTTTGAAAAATCTATTGATGCCATCGGGATCTCTTTGGGTGGCATTCAGGTATTAGTTAATTCTGCCTTCCTTAAACTTTTCGGATACACAAATCATGATGAACTCACAGGACTGCCGGTCATCAACCTGATCGCACCTGCTGAAAGAGAAAAGGTGTCGGAATATTTAAGGCAGCGGCCGTCAAATCCGGATCTCCCTTCAGATTACGAAACCAGGGGGTTCAGAAAGGATGGTACTGAGTTTGAAATGGAGGTCAGAGTTTCTCTTTTCGACCTGGACGGGAATCTATACTCTCTGGTCATCATCCACGATATTACTGAAAGGAAACAAGTTGAAACAGAACTTATTACCGCTAAGGAAAAAGCCGAAGAAGCGGATAAGCTGAAATCAAACCTGATGATGAACATGAGCCATGAGTTCAGAACACCCATGAACGCCATTCTCGGTTTCTCCTCCATAATCGTCAGCGAATGTGTGGAGGAAAAGATCCGGAACATGGCTGATAAAATATTAATATCGGGCGACCGGCTGATGAAAACGCTGAATGATATCCTTTCATTAACCCAGTTGCAATCCGGTTATGAAATTCTGAAACCGGAAGAAATCAATCTTACATCAGAAATTACAGGAATTATACAGAGATGGGAACCGGCTGGCGGGAAAAAGAAGCTCCGGCTGGAATTTCAGGCAGATCAGGAGATTACAGCCATTATCGATGAAAAGCTGTTTAATAAGGCAATGGATGAGATCATCGGGAATGCAGTGAAATTTACCGAGTACGGTGGAATAACCATATGGCTTTCAATTGATGGGGAGATTGACAATCAATATGTTAGAGTTCATATTAAGGATACGGGCATTGGGATCTCCAGCGATAATCACCACCTTATCTTCGAATCATTCCGGCAGGTAAGCGCAGGCTATAGTCGTAGGTATGAAGGAAGCGGACTGGGACTTACCCTTGCAAAAAAGATCATCGGGCTGATGAAAGGCGAAATTCTTCTTGAAAGTGAGCTTGGAAAAGGATCAGAATTCATTATCCGCCTTCCCTTGTCTTTTCAGCCGGACAGCGAAAAATCAGTAACACATGTTGGAAAGGAAGGGGTTAGAAAGACGGCTGTAATAACCAAAAAAGATACTATGCCTTCTTTACTGTTAGTAGAAGACAGTGAGGATAACATTATTGTGACAGAAGAATACCTGTGCGGGCTTTTTAACATGGATTCAGCCCGGAACGGCTTGGAAGCCCTGATGATGTGTGAACAAAAGGTGTATGATGTTATCCTGATGGACATAAACCTCGGCCCCGGAATGGATGGACTGGAGGTGGTCCATGAGATCCTGAAGATAGCCGGATTTCATGATGTGCCCATCGTTGCACTTACAGGCTACACTTTTGAGGAAGACAAAGAGCGTATCCTGGAAGGAGGTTGCAGCCATCACCTGGGAAAACCCTTTACCCGGGATGAATTACTGCGGTTGCTGGAAACACTGGTTCAGACAAAGGATTGAGAGTGAATCAGTGTACCGGTGTACCAATTTACCGGTGTACCGGTGTACCAGTATACCGGTTAGTTTGAAGTTTTTTTTGAAGTTGTTGAAAACAATATTACATTTGCACCCTTGAAATTTTGGATCGGTAGTTCAGCTGGTTAGAATACGTGCCTGTCACGCACGGGGTCGCGGGTTCGAGTCCCGTCCGGTCCGCTGGCCTCTCCTCACGGAGAGGCTTTTTTTTTGCTCATTATCAAACACTTTACACAAGGATGCTTCTATTCCCACAAAACTACCAGAGGGTATATCAGAGACTCAACTGACCTGGGGATCTGCCGGCATACGCAGATCGAAATAAAGGAGACGGTGGGGCTGGGGATGGATGATGATTTTTACAGAAATGACTGATTATTATATGGTTGAGTGCCACTTTGTAATCTATTTCAAATTGGTACCTTGTCCAACCCAATAATTTACAACTTTAATCGTTGCCTTTGTGCTTGATTATTGTAACTATTTATAACCTTTTCTGATCCATTTTCGTAAGAAATTAAGTAAATTTGCGCCCCGATTGAAAAGAATTGGAAGAATATTGGGAAATTGCATTATTATTGTTAACTGTCAACAGGTTTCGTTTAACAACTTATAAACATTGTTGTTAATTGGAGGTGGTTGTGTATTATATTTATTACCGAAATGAGAAACATTGAGATACCACATGATTTAAAAGCGGGATTTGAAGCTATTTCGCAAGTTGATAATCAGCAGTTAATGATAATTATTGACGTTTTAAACTCATTCCCATTGGGTTTCAATGTTCAACGTCTTGTAAAACAGCTTTCAGAACATGGAATTGATATATCTAATATTGACCTGCTTTCACAGAGTATTTTTTATATTGGTAATGTTATACTGCAACACCCAGATGCTCCCAAAGAGGATATTCTTGGTGGGCTTATAGATTCCTATTCAAAAAAAAATCATTCAGTTGCCGGTGATATTTTGGAGCAACTTAAAAATAATCTACAACGGATTATTGGATCTATACATAATATAGTATTGACAATTAAGGCAATACGTTTATTCGTTGATAATGAAAGGAACTTTCAAGAAGTGAAAATTATTACCGACATTCGTACGGTGTTTGATGAACCAATTTCAAGATCTCCTAAGAATGCATTGATTATCCATCAATTACGGATCACATATTTATGTGATTATGGTGAAATCAAAGACATTCATTTTAGTCTCAGTAATGAGGATTTACAAAAATTTCGTGACCACATTACAAGGGCAATTGAGAAAGAAAGTGAAATCGTTAATACATTAAGCAACAATCAGGATATCAATGTTATTCAATTATTATAGCTTATGGTAACAGAAAGCCTAATAATGGCAAGAGGTAGCTATAAAAATAAAAGTCTATCTGAAAAGTATGAATTGATTGAAAGCCATGGTTTAGTTAAAAAAGAACCGATTAGATGTTATTGTTATGCAATTCCTGGTAGCATAAAACACTTTAGACAACAAGTAAAGCCTTCAAGAGAATTTCTGGCCATGGAGAATGTGAAAAGAAGGGTTATGTATGATATGGATAAGATCATTGGTAAATCTAGACTATCAAACTGGGAAACACTTACTGCTTTTTACATGTTAACTATCAACAACGAACAAATTGCTTTTCCTGAAGATTTGAAGAAAATTTATGATGAAATATTGCACTCAAATTTCATCCAAGACTTGGAAGATGGTTGGAATGATTTTGAAGCTCCAGCCTTTTCAAAAGATGTGATTTTTAATGCACAGGCTTTTCTTGCTAAATATGCAATTGCCATACATAATATTCATGGTGATGTACTGCCGCCTCCTGAAATAAATCCTGTTTCTAATGGATCTATTGATATTTCTTGGTGGACACAGAAAGCCAGGATGCTGATTAATATTAAAAAAATTGAAGGCAAAATCCTTGCATCATATTACGGAGATCTTTATAATAATGAAAATCCTAAAAAAGGATCAATAAATGTCACTGAACTTGATTTTTCGCTTATAACATGGATGAGAAACCTTGTTGTACACAACTAACTTTCGATCCTGAAAGAAAGGAATACATTCCCAATGAATCCATATTATATAGATTCATTTCGTATACCAAAATTATTGAAGAGGAAGGAAGAAGATTTCCCAATGAAGCAAGTTTTGATTTCGGTTCAGATGGTTTATCCATGAATTGGGATAAATATTCCTCAGCAATAAAAACTTTACGATGGCTTGGGATGACATTTGATAAAAAGAGAAAACCAATTAACTATAGAAATTACAGAGTTTTTAGGTTCTCAGTCAAGGAGCTAATTGAATTGAATAATATTAGTTATGTGCAGCATAATCCACTATTTCATGGCAATCCGCCTGCCCGTGGGATAATTAATAATAAATCACATACATTGGTTATTCATGCTAATGATTTATTAGAGCAAGACATTAATGAAATAAGGCTTAACCTACTTGGTATAATTCGCAATGATCAATCCTCTTGGTGTCCTGTTGACGAAGATAAGATAGCCAAAAATATTGAAGCATTAAGAAAACGAATTTATAAGAATTTGCCTGAAGAGCAAAAGTAGCTTTCTATTCTCCCCCCCATTCTCTCAAGTTTTGAAAATTACTTTCTAAGTAACTGTAATCAAGTGTAATAATTATTTTCCTAAAAGTCCCGTCCGGTCCGCAAACAAGACACAAAACCCCTCTAAGTATCAATTACTTACAGGGGTTTTTTAGTTGAAGAGGTAGGGTTGGGGTAGTCAATACTCCCACTTGGTAAATCCCAATGTAAACCTGTTCAATTCTTCCTTATAAGCTCGCCAGGTTGGCAAAAATTGATCCATGTAAGCAATAAAGCGGTCATTATGATGCCTTTCCAGGAAATGGACGATCTCGTGGACAATGATATATTCGAGGCAGTGTGGTGGTTTCTTGGCCAGTTCGAGGTTTAGCCAGATCCGTTTGGCTTCGGGATTGCAGGTACCCCATTTTGTTCGCATCTGTTTGATTCCCCATTCCTTAACTTCCAAGCCAGTGATCTTCTGCCATTTAATGATTTGGGTTGGGATTTCTTTTTTGAGATAATCCCGGTACCATTCAGTGATGACTTTTTCCCGCTGCTCTGGAGTGCTTTCTGGCCTGATATACAGGTCTATGAAGTTCTTATTGCGGATTTCTATCCTGGGGGTTCCAGGCTCCTGAATAACATTTAACCTGTATTTCCGACCTTTGAAGTAATGGGTTTCTCCGGAAATGTATTGTCTTTCGGATTGGCGGTCTTGATGCCGGAACTTTTCCTGCTGCTTTTTTATCCAGGATAATTTGGATATCGCAAAGAGTCGAACTGCCTCATCATCAATTCTTAACGGGGTTGCAATCCTTATCCTGCCATGAGGTGGATATACAGCCAGGTGCAGGTTTTTGATATCCTTCCTCACCACATCAATCTTCAATTCGCCTACGGAAATCTGGTGCATGTCAATAGTCCTTCTGGTTTCTGACCAATTCAAATATCCTTTCAACTTCCATATCATCTGAAATGTGTTTCCGGATGGCTTTCCTGACCTCCCGCTCCTTAATTTTATTGCCCCTCCAGCCATCTTTCTTGGTGTACCGGATCTCATGATCCAATGCCAGGGTGAGGGCTTCATCCTGCCTCAAATTATCATACAAGGCTCGTTTAGCATTGGAATCCAGAACTTTAGAATAGGTTAAAGAGCTGGCGGGCTTTTTTATCATGATGGTAAGTGCCACTATCTTTTCCAGGTATTCCTGGTATCTCTCCACCTCTGCCTTCCTTTCTTTGATCAGTTCATCCAGCAGGACAGACATTTTCTCATAGTACTTTGGGTTGGTCGGCTGCTCATCAATAATGACCTTTCTCAGGTTGTTTTCAATGGTTTCAGCAACGGCTTCCTTGTTGGCCTTAATGGATTTTGGTAATGAATCAACAGCCTGGGCACCCCGGTCTACAATGAGATCTACCAGGCTCAGGTCATCAAAGGAGGATATTTTTTCAGGTTCATCGGCACCAATATAGGAATCAATGAGGTGACGCATGGCTGGTTCATAGGCTTTCAGATCAATGTAATCTCCGCTGGCCAGTTTTATTTCTGCTCTGACATTCTCATAATGATTGACATCCTTCTTTATGGCATCTGTTTCAGCCAGGGTATAACCAGCTGCTTCCATGTCATTGGCCAGGTTGGAATAAGCCCTGATGAGAATAGCAACGTGTTTGTAAAGTGCATGTCTCTTTTGCTCTGTATCCCTGAGATTTTCCTTATCCTCAATATTTTTCCCGCAAAAATACCGGATATAAGCCAGGGTATCTTTGGGATGATCAACAGGTTCACAGAGGGCTTTAATACTTTCCAAGGCATTTTCCAGGGCTTCCCTGTCCTTTTTCAGCCTGTTCTGAAGCAAGCCAAGTACATCCTGCTTTTCATATCCGGCAAATACCTCTGAGGTATAATCTTCAATGGATTTCTCCAGGCTTTTAAAAAGGTCCTTATAATCAATGATATAACCATATCCCTTGTCATCTCCATCCAAACGGTTCACCCGGCAGATGGCCTGAAATAAGCCATGATCCTGCATGTGTTTGTCAATGTACAGAAAGGTAGCCGGTGGTGCATCAAACCCGGTCAGGAGTTTATCGACCACAATCAGCAATTTCATCCGGGCAGGTTCTTCAATGAATTTCTTTTTTACCTCATCCTCAAATTTCTCTGTGTCTTTGCCGTCCAGCATTTTCGTGTAGACCTCATACTTCTTCAGCTTTTCCGTCAGAGAGTCTTCTCCTGTGGTTTCTCCTTTTGTATCGGAAATGGAAGGAACATAGGATGTGATGATGGCACACTTCTTAAACCCATGATTCTGAAAGAGTTCGTAATATTTACATGCCTGGAAAATATCTCCTGCCACCAGGATTGCATTACCCCTTCCACTTTGAAGTCTGTCTTTGGTCTCCATGTCAAAGAGGATGTCGTTCACAATCTTCTCCAGCCTCGATTTGGAGCTGAGAAGGCTCTGCATATTCCCCCATTTCTGTTTGAGTTTGGTTTTTGCGTATTCTGTCAGACCCTTTGTTTTGGACTCAAACCATTGGTCTATCTTATCCTGGGACAGGATATTCTGGTCAATCTTTTTGGCTTCATATCGCAAGTCCAGCACCACCTTATCCCTTACCGCCTCATCATATTTGTAAGTATGGATGTGCTTTCCGAAGATTTCCATACTGGTTTGCTTGTCAACCTTTAGCAGGGGAGTTCCGGTAAACCCGATGAAAATGGCATTGGGCAGTATTTTTTTCATGGCCTCATGCAGCCTCCCGGATTGGGTGCGGTGACATTCATCTACAAATACATAAATATCTCCTTTTGCCTTAAAATCCTTAGGAAAATATTTCTTTATATCATCAATAAATCCCTCATAATCAGCCTCTTCTTTATTACCAAACTTGTGAATCAGCGAGCAAAGCAGCCAGGGAACAGGGGCATTCAGCTTGTCAATCAGATCTTTCCCGCTATTTGTTCGTATAATCTCCTCATTTATTCCTTTGTAAACCTTCTCTATCTGCTTGTCAAGTTCATCCCGGTCAGTGATGATCAACACCCTGGCATCTTTGATGTTTTCACGTATCCATTTGGTGAGCCAAACCATGATCATGCTTTTGCCACTGCCCTGGGTATGCCAGATGATGCCTCCTTCTCTTTTCCGCAAGTCCTCCTGGGTGGCTTTCACTGCAAAATACTGGTTGTGACGGCAGATGATTT
>JAPLDE010000153.1:0-33041 GCA_026391855.1 Bacteroidota bacterium
GGCATCATCATGTACAGCGAAGGAATGGCCATCCCTTCAGCCATGCCGGGTATCGTTGCGGGAAGAGTCCATGACGCCCTGTTCATGCCTCCGCCCCTCAACCTCAACAAGTTCATCAGGCCCGACTTCGCGATCTTCCGGGTCTCTCAGCTGGCCGACGGACCCATCCACCGCGAAAGCTGTGTCGCTTTCTTCAACGGTTACGGGACAGAGATAAATGTGATGCGCCCCGGCCGTCCCCAATGGATTGAAGAAGAATTCGCCTTCCTGGGAAAAACGACACTCATCCTGAGAGACAACAGCCCCTGTTTTCTCGACATGAACTGGACCCCGCTCCTGAATACCCTGGTTGACAGCATCTGGGTGAACCGCTGGTCGGATGGAAACAAGGTCATCTTTACCGTGTTCAGCCTCGTCCCTGAAGGCTATAAAGGCCCCCTGTTCGAAACACCCGTTGCAGCGGGTTTTCATGCGGTCAGCCTCTGGAACCATGAGGAAATTAAACCCGATACGATTAATGGGAAGATCTTTCTCCCTGTGAAGGTGGCCGCCTTCGATAAAAGCTTTACCTGTACCAGGAAAGAAGGCAATGTTGATTGTATCGCCCTGCTGAAACAGCGGCTGACGGTCGGAACCAAACACGGGATGCTGGATATTCAGGCCAACGGGGGTACACGGGTAAAGGTCTGGGCCGGAGAACCTTCCTATGCAAAGATCCCGGCCCTGTTCCCAACCGGGCAAAGCAACATTAACCTTTACGATCATTTCAGGAGAGAAGAAGGGAAGTTTGTTATCCAATTATTTGATAATGAAACCCTTATTGATGAAAGAATTGTTGACATCCCACTGGCAACACCCAGGCTTATCTCTCATATAAAAAGTACCGAACGGGTCAAAAAATGTCCGGAAGGGATGAAACTCATACCTGCCGGAAACTTTTTCTACCGGGTAAAAAGAGATTCTTCATCCCAGGAGGCAGTGATCCCTTTCCCTGATTATTCAAAAGGATCAACCCTTGCGATCAATAAATTCTTTATGGATATCTGTCCGGTTACAAACGCTGATTATCAGATATTTATAGAGAAAACAGGATACCGGCCAAGGGATACCACTCATTTTCTCGCACACTGGTCTCATGGGAAACCGGTAAAAGGAACGGAAAAAGAGCCCGTGGTTTATGTGAGTCCGGACGATGCCCAAGCCTATGCCGGTTGGGCCGGAAAACGCCTGCCTTCGGAGATGGAATGGCAGTATGCCGCCCAGGGTAACAAGGGTTGGAAATATCCATGGGGAAATAAGATGGATTCGCTGAAATGCAACTTCAGACTGAATCATCCGACTCCTGTGGATAGATTCTATTTTCATTGTCGGACATGGTTGGAAATGTCTGGCAGCTTACCGGCGATGTGTATGACAACGGTTCTTATTATTTCACCATCATCCGGGGCGGTAGTTATTACCATCCCTCCGGAAGCATCTGGTATGTGACCGGCGGGCCTGTTCCGGTAAACCATCCGGAAATGCTCCTGCGCACAGGACCCGGACTCGACCGCTGTGCAACCATTGGTTTCAGATGCGTGAAAGATGCTGAATAACAGTAACTTCTATCTGAGTAAGGTCACTATTCCCCTGAGAACCCCTGTTCCGTCATAATGCTGGGGTGAAGGTTTGTGGAACCTGATACGGTAAACATATACTCCATCCGGTGCCGGACTCCCTTTAAAGGTGCCGTTCCACCGGCCTTCCGTCGAGTTGCTTTCAAAAACCACTTCTCCCCAACGGTTATATACCTGGAATTCCATTTCCGTACAGCTGGTACACACCGGGCAAAAATAATCATTTTTCCCGTCATTATCAGGCGTAAAGGCATTGGGCACCCATATGTCCGTGATCTCATAAACATGCATAGTGTCGGAGTTTGTGCACAAGGTGTTCCTTATCCTCAGCCAGTATGTCCCCGTGTCCTTTACAATGATCGCCTGGCCTGTACTGCCTGTCGACCAGAGGTATTGGCTATACCCGAAAGGAGCATTCAACACGGTCTGTTCCCCGAAGGCCAGCCAGATGTCCCCCCCGAGATCGATTTCAGGCAGGGGAATGACGCGGACAAGGGCGGTTGCGGTATCACGACAGTGATAAAAGTCGGACCCGACCACGGAAAAGGTAGTGCTTTGCTGCGGAAAAGCCTCGGTTGAATAGCCGGTACTCTGCGAAAGCCACCACACTGGCGACCATTCATAGTTGATGCACCCCGAAGCCACCAGCAATATTGTATCTCCGGTACAGACATCTATCGAATCGGGCACCACGCTTACTTTCGGATCGGAGAGATAACCCACGGTAAAGGGCATTATTGAATCACAGCCATGCATATCGTTAATCGTCACGGAATAATCACCGTAAGTAAGGTTCACCGCCGAAGACCCTGTATTCCCGCTGCTCCAGGTAAAATCATAGGGAGGGTTCTGCCCGGTGATGCTTGTAATGCTGATCGACCCCATACCCAAACCCTTACAGGTATCAGGAGTCACTACCGAACTGATGATAAAAGGTTCCGGTTGGATCAGGTGGATGGTATCTGTTTTCCAGCAGCCCTCCGTGTTGGTCACAGTCACAATATACCAGCCCCCGCAAAGGTTGTTCATGGTAGGGCTGTTGATTCCCGGGCAGCAGTTCCAGTCGTAATTAAAAGGAGGACCTCCTGACACCGTCAGCTGAATAGTACCGTTGGAATCACTGTGGCAGGTCGGAGAAACAAACTGCACATCGCTGATGAAAGGGGATTGTCTGACCAATATTGATAAGAAGGCAGTATCCTTGCACTGGTTATTGTCTTTGACGACTACCCTGTAGGTGCCGATCTGAGTAAGCTGCACATTGAGGATGTCGATCTGCGGGAGTGTGGAAATGAAGATCCCCGGGCCCGTCCAGGAATAGCTCGTCCCTCCCTGGGCTGTCATGGTAAGGGTATCGCCCACGCACACAGGGGAATTGGACGAGGTCGCTGCCACAGGGGATACCAGTCCGGTGATAAGTACCGAATCGATGGAGGTGCAGGCAAACTCACTGGTGACGGTCACAACATACTGGCCGGTCATGTTCATCTGGAAACCATGGATCACAGGATCAGGGCCGATGGCAGTGAAGGCGGAAGGACCTGACCACACATAGCCCGCCCCTCCGGTGCCGTGGAGCAATAAGCTGTCGTTGGTACAAACAGGCGTATTCCCGGTCGCGTTGGCTGCCGGGAGACTGTGTACGCTTACCTGCAGGCTGTCGAAAGTCAAACAATGGTTGGTATCGTTCATCATTATATAATACCAGCCTTCCATTGAAGGAGTAGCCATTAGTATTGCCGGGAGCTGTAAATTGGAAGTGAAGCCATTAGGTCCGGTCCAGGAATGGAACCAACCCGGTTGTGAAAAAAGCTGTAGGGTATCACCCGTACAAAGGGGGTTGTTGTAATAAGCCTGGGGGTCGGTAGTCGGCCAGATGATCACCCTTACACTGTCAACTTCAAGAATACAACCCAATGTATCATATACGAAAGCAAAATAAACCGTGGTTGAATCCGGATGGACATAAGGAGAGGTCAGGGTGCTGTAATACCCGGAGGGAGAGGAAAACCATTCGTAGGATACGCCGGGTGTAGAGCTGACCTGGGTTGAGTCGCCCTGGCAGATGCCGGTGACCGGTGTGGGGTTGGGAACAGGAGCTTCAAAAATATTCGGTGTAAGCACCAGTATGGCGTGAGCGGTAGACAAGGCCGTATAGTTGCTAAAGAACAAATCCTTCCATGAACCGTCAGGAAACTGGCCATAAGCAGAGTTAAGGTTCTTGTTCCCGGCATACAACTCCGGTGGTAAGGTGGAAAGCTGCTCCGCAGTCAGCCAGCCAACCATGTCGTGGTACCAGTCACGGGGCTGTCCGTTGTAATTGATAAACTGCACATTCTGCAGCGCCAGGCCTTTCTTCACGGCATACATAGCATAAAAGTTTCCCAGCCAGCCTGCATCCCAGCCGGTACTTCCCATGTCGGGAAAATGGGTTTCCAGGTATTGAAAAGCGGCAAGGGCTTCAGGATCGCCATTGTTGATAAACTTGCCGGCCCAGGCAAAACTGACCAGCATGCCGCCTGTCTTGGCTGTATTGGTAGAGTAAGGATCTGTGTAGCCACATCCGCCATTGGCATTGGTGATAAGGGAATACGCGTGGACTGTATTGGTTTTGACCCAGTCCGGGCTCTGAACATCGAGGCGGGCTTCCATGGCTGCCATGAACAATGGGTTCCATTGTTCCAGTGAACCGTCATAACTGAGGCTGTTGCCCTGGGTGTAATACCATCCTCCCCGTTCAGCAAAATCACCCTGGTAAAAATAGACATAATCCAGGGCATCTTTGAGAAACTGCATATAAGTCCAACCGGCAAAACAGCCGTGACTGATCAGGTTGACGGTAGCAGATAAACTGTCGGTTTGCGATATGGCTGCTGCCATTAAACCAAAGGCATTGGCGTAGGTAAAATTGAAATCCCCGTTATTTAAAATGCAGGATCCTTTAAGGTGTCCTGTCGAACAGGCAGTCGCACCGCTGACATAATCAGTAAACACGTCTGAGATCTTTAACCCGGTACCGTCATCATGGTTGTAAATGGTTTGCTGTCCGGCCGGATCAAAAAGATAATCCATTCCTTTCTTCAGCATAACAGCAAAAGGATCTGTCAATGAATCATCGTGATAGAAATGGCTGTTCTCTTCAAATGCCAGGATTGAAGAAGCAGTAGAGGCATACGAATAGGAGCCCTCATCCGGGGCCGACCCGTCATATCCGGTCCAGGCGATCATATTACCCGTGTAATTCATGGCATGTTTAAACAGATATAACAACCCTCTTTCAATCACCATATCCACCTTAATATCAAAAGGAGGATTGTTGTGGATAAGGATGGTTGACTGGCTGCTGGCTGTATTACCGGCAGCATCCGTTACCTTCAGGCTGACGGTATGAAAACCGCAGGAATAAAACACCAGCCGCCGCGAGAAGAAATGTCCGTAAACATAATAAAGGGGATCAATAACCGGATCATTATCAGCAAAAAGCGAACTGTTAGGAATCCATACTCCATCAATCTTCAAAGTATCGCTATAGGGAGGCGTCCCGCCAAAAGCAGTACCCCAGATGAGGATGGTATCGTTGAACTGGAAGTTGCTTTCCGCGTGATTGGTGATCCAGGAGGGCATGGTGTTTACCCGCAAAGGCTGGGCGTTGGTCAGAAGGCAGGAAAGAAAAACTCCAAGAACGGTCAGGGTGAAACGGTAATATTGTTTCATGATAAATTTCCGGAAAATAAAAACGAAAATACTACAATATCAGACATAAAAAAAGGTCATTTTGTTGTCTGACGAAAAAAAAAAGTCGGCAGTTGGCAGTGGGCAGTCGGCAGTTGGCAGTCGGCAGTTGGCAGTCGGCAGTCGGCAGTCGGCAGTGGGCAGTCGTAGGGACACGATTCATCGTGTCCTATTGTTCACGTTACCAGGCAGTCAGATATTTTCTCAAAGAAATTTGTGATGGTTGTTTATCATATATCCAAGGAGTTTTCCAATTTCCTTGTAGGCTGATTCAACGCAGATAAAGTCATTGATTGTAATGAAGTTACATTTACAGGCAAATTCCAGCCAAACCATTGTTTCGCTGCATTCTCCATCTGCATCGATCAGCTTTGTAATGAAATATTTTGGGTACTTCCTTTTTCGGTAACCTTCCGCGATATTGGCACAGACAGACCGGCTGGATCTTCGTATCTGATCGGTCAGGGAATATTTTTCTTCTTTAGGAAAACCCTTAGAAATTTCATAAATGTCCATCGAAGCTTTAAATGCTTTTTTGTAGGTAATCAGCTCTTTAAATCCATTATTTTCAATCATATGGCAGGTAGTGTTTAAAAAGTTAAGATTGGGGTTTATTTTCCATATAGATGTTTTCTAAAGGCAAAATGGAAAAAAATCGTAACTTTTTCAAATTTGACTGCCGACTGCCGACTGCCGACTGCCCACTGCCGACTGCCCACTGCCGACTGCCCACTGCCGACTGCCGACTGCCCACTGCCGACTGCCCACTGCCCACTGCCCACTGCCCACTGCCGACTGCCGACTGCCCACTGCCGACTGCTTACTGCTTACTGCTTACTGCCCACTGCCGACTGCTTACTGTTTCATCTCAATCAGCAATTTCGCCATAATTGAATCCCAGATATAATTCGGCGGACAATTAAGAACATCATTATCAGGACTGTACGATTCCCAGAAATGATGATTACGGGAAAGTTGGGTTGAAACACAGCGGATCATTTTTTGGGCTAATTCCCCGGCTTCCTTGTTATACCCGTATGATTTCAGCCCGTCGAATACCATGTAGTCCCAAAGCAGCCATACCGGGCCGTTCCATTTGCAGCAGTAGTCGACATAAGGACTAAACCATTCATCTTTTGCCGAGAGTGTCGGAACCCCGTATTTGCGCCGGAAACGGGAGGTATCTGTTACCGCCTTCCTTAGAATTTCAGCCCTTTCAGGGGTAGCCACCCCTGCCCATAAAGCCAGCAGCCCGATGATCTCCTGTCTTCTCAGATCCCGTGACATGAATTTGAAAGAATGGTCTTTTTTGTTTACCGAATAGTAGAATTGAGTTTCCGGATCCCACATCCTGTCGTTGATCAGCTTGCTGAGTGTATCGGCTTTCTGCTTCCATTCCGTGGATTCTTTCTCTTTCCCGAGTTCTCCGGCCATGGCCGACAGGCATTTCAGCTCTTTCACCACCATCAGGCTGAGATCGAGACACTCCAGTTCATCGGAGATATCCTCCTTGTCCACATCAAGGTATCTTTCTGCAGATACCTGGAAGACCGCATTATACCAATCCCTCACGTTTTCTATGATCCCATAGGGACCCCATTCGAAGGTGCCGTCATGATCGGTATCGCGGTGTTTGTATAGCCAGTCGATGTACCTGGTGCCGGAGTTATAAGCTTCCTCAAGGAAAGGCCTGTCTTTACTCACCTTATATACCTCCCAGTTGATCCAGCTGAAGAAGGGAGCGGAAGTGGTAGGCTCGTCCTTATGCGGATAGGTCTGCGCACCTCTTGGCCCGTGACGGTATGCGATCAGCCCGTCAGATCCCTGCTGTTCGATATAGACCCGCTGGGAATTCTCTGCCGACAATGGGTCGAGGTAAACGTAGGAAAGCATACTCAGGGATTCATGCAGCACCTGGTGTCCATGCCCCCATCCCCATAACGGCTGACGGGAGAAAACGTAAAAGTTAAACCTGGTCTTGTCGGCCGGTGGCAGCATACAGCCCCTTGCCAGGTTAAAAGCCCCCAGGTAGACCAGCTTTTCTTCCTCATTGCTGAAGGAAAGCCTGGGTACCCGGTTGAAAAGAGATACATCCGCATCGATAAAAGACTGCAAACTCTTGTCTTTCAGCTTTTCTATCTGCATATACATGTCCTCCGCCTTTTCTTCCCTTCCCTGCCAGCCCCGGTAGTAGCGGATATGCCGGCTTTCCCCGGGTTTCAGGGTGAAGCGCGAATGAAGCGCTACATAATCAACATAGCCGGAACTCCTGCCATTGAGTGAATCCCGGCGTTTGGTCTCGGCATAAAAATCCCGCTTCACCTCATTGTAGAAATCATCGATCCCTCCCTGGTAGCCTCCATATGAATACGCTTTCTCCTCCAATCCCAGAAAATCCCTGATTCGTGTCGGATAAGGATACTTTTCATTCAGGTTACTGATAAGTCGCTTACGGGTTTCATAGTGATTCAGGACAAATCCGTTCCTCCCTGCGTCAAAACCCACGATCTGCAAAGAATCGTGAGGCAGCTCCAGTACAGGGTACAGGTCTGTCGTCATGTCCAGCCTGCCGGCATTCTTCACCACCACATCTACCACCGCAAGCGTTGAGCTGTATACCAGGAAAGCCTGTTGCACCTCTATCCCGGGCCAGGGTTCATAGGTAAGCATCACCATATCCGGGAAAGATGCTGTAACTACCGGCTTTTTATAGTATTTTCCTATCTTATCCACCACCACCGCGTTGAACCTCCAGGTATGATAAAGCCTTCCCGCCTGATCTCCCTCAAAACACAAGGGATTGCAGTCGGAGAAATAATCCATGGTATATCCCTTATCTCCATATAGCCTTGAGCGCTCCATCGCCGCCGTGTAAGTCGTGTACAATGGAGATTGAGCCGTTGCTTTGATCTGAAGAAAAGGATCATTGACTGTAAGGGGCTGAGAGAAGGAAAGCTGAGGGAACAGGAAGAAAATAAATACGAAATAACCGGGAAATTTACCATTCATGATAAGCTTGTTTTGGCAGAATAAAAATAGGGAAAAATAGCCTAACTGTCTTGTTAACTGAGAACCAATCCTATTGTGCAATATTATATGATTTTTCGATTGACTTGGATTCTTTGAAATATTTCTTCGTTATCGCCTTGGATTTATGTAATAAATGTTGTATAATTGCCTTGGATTAATTGTTAACAGCATGTATATACCCAGGAAGATTGATAGAGAATTAAAAAAGTGGAAAGCTGAAAGCAAGCATAAGCCGCTGATAATAAGAGGAGCCAGACAGGTAGGTAAAACTATTACGATCAGAGAGTTTGGAAAGCAATTTGATCACTTTGTTGAAATCAATTTTGAAGAAAGTCCACGGATGAAGGCATTATTCTCTGACGAATTATCTCCCTCATCCATTTGTGAGAACATAGCTGCCATTTATAAGACTTTAATTGTCCCTGGTAAAACGCTTCTTTTCTTTGATGAAATTCAGGAATGCCCGGAAGCAATTGCTTCACTTCGTTTTTTTTACGAGAAAATGCCAGCATTACATCTTGTTGCTGCCGGCTCTTTGCTGGAATTTGCATTGGGAGAAATCCCAACTTTTGGTGTAGGCAGGATCCGGTCACTTTTTATGTATCCGTTGAGCCTGACAGAGTTTCTTGCAGGAGCAGGAGAAGATCAGTTACTCCAAAAAGTCAGGGAGGCAAGTCCGGCTAAACCTGTGAATGAAGTTTTACATGCAAGGCTGATTGCACTGACCCAAAAATTTATCTGTCTCGGAGGAATGCCGGAAGTAATTGATACCTATTTGGAAACCAGAGATTTAAATCAGTGCCAGCAACTGCTGGATGATCTGGTGATTTCATATCAGGCTGATTTTGCAAAATACAGCATGAAAACTCCGGTTTCCAGGCTAAATGAAGTCTTTCGGTCAGTGGTATATCAGGCCGGACAAAAATTTGTTTACTCCAAAGCCTGTATTCAGGCGAATCACAGCCAGGTAAAAGGAGCTTTACATCTCCTTATTACGGCCGGCCTGGCAATTCCGGTTACGCACAGTGCAGCAAGCGGTCTTCCTTTAGGTGCGGGAGCAAATCCACAAAAACAAAAAATGCTTTTTTTTGATACAGGAGTTTTCCAACGCCTGATGGACCTTGATCTGGCTGAATTTTTACTTTCACAACAATTCGACGCCATAAATAAGGGACATTTGGCAGAACAATTTGTTGGTCTTGAGATCATTAAATCAAGTTCCAGTTATCAGCATCCATCACTGTATTACTGGCATAGAGAAGCAAGAAACAGCAATGCTGAAGTAGATTATGTTATTTCTGTTGCTAAGGAAGTTTTGCCGGTTGAAGTCAAGGCAGGAACGAAAGGATCGATGCAAAGCCTTTTTTTATTCCTGAAAGAGAAAAAACTTAAAAGGGGGATACGGGTATCGAATGAGAATTTCTCAATGTATGATAATATAGAGGTTTACCCTCTGTATGCAATTGAGCAGTTAATATCAGCTATAGCCTTAGTTTTTCACCATTTTAAATCTTGAAACAGATTTTTCAGTACTTATTTTGATAAAATAAGTACCGCTTCTCAAGGAGGAAATATCAAAAGTAAAATCTTGTCCATTATGACCTTGCTTTTCCCAGACATATTGTCCCATGACAGTCATCAAGCTAAATTGTGCGTCTACAACAGGTTTACTAAATCTCAGATTAACAATGCTTTGCGTTGGATTTGGGAAAATATCAACTCCTTTTTCGTTCTTCCACTCATCCACCCCTGAAGAGGCATCAACAACTTTCCATAATTCATTATTGGCACATAAGTACATGGCATCGTTACATACAACAAACTTTGAGGTGTTTGTGAGGTCTACCATGGGAGTCAGCTGTTGTGTGCCTGATTCAGTACCATCTGTCATCCATAAAGGATAGTGATTGTAACCGATGTAGGCCCGGAAATATAAATGCTCCCGGTAAGGCGTAAAAAGTGATACATAACTTGAACCCATTGGGTTAATATCCTTTACCGTATAAGTACCAGCTACCGTACCGTCAGTAACCCATAATTCAAAATTAGTGACACCGTTCCTTGCATTAAAATACATTTTGTCATGAAAAACAAAAAAATCAGAAGGGGAGCCGTCATCTTCACCTGTATCAAAGTCATAAAAAATATGGGTGTTGGCAGGAGTGCCATCAGTTACCCAAAGTTCAGTGCCATAAAGTTCATCTAACGCACTGAAATACAGCATATTATTATACACTGTAAATTCATATGGGTCGCTATTTGCCGGGATATCAATATTTTTCAGCATAACAGTGCCGGATTCTGTACCATCAGTTACCCAGGGTTCTTTTCCAAATACACCATCATCAGCCTGGAAATATAGCTTGCCACTGAAGGTCTGAAAATTGCATGGGTTTCCATCACCTGAAGGATTTATGTCTTTCAGGAGCATCGTACCTGCCGGTGTACCATCAGTCACCCAAAGTTCAATTCCATGAATACCATCATCAGCCTGAAAATATATCTTATTATTATAAGCTGTTAACTGGCTTGGATTTCCATCTCCGTCCGGATTAATGTCTTTCAGAAATAAAGTGCCTGATACGCTTCCATCCGTAACCCATAGTTCCTGCCCATAATAAAGATCGTGAGCAGAGAAGTACAGCATATTGTTGCAAATTGTAAGTTCAGACTGACAACAAGTATCCATATAGTGAAACGCTCCAAATATCTCCGTTCCGGGTTCACTGCCATCGGTAGTCCATAGCTGAGAGTTATGGATTTCATCGTAAGCAGTAAAATAGAGTTTATTTTTATATACTATAAAATTTTGAGGATTGGACCCACTGAAATTATATATATCTTTCAGCATAAAGGTTCCGTTTTCGCTTCCATCTGATACCCAGATTTCCTCTCCATGTATTCCATCGTCAGCTGAAAAATAAACCTTGTTATCAAAAACGGTAAGATTCCTTGGATTTCCATCACCAGTTAAGTTGATGTCCTTCACCTGGGAGAGGGTAATTTGAGCCTGAACAAATCCAACCCCAAAAAGAAAAATTATAAAGAAAACAAACTTTTTCATAATTAAATTATTTAAGATAATGATTTTCTGATACTTATAATGTTTTTCCATGCAGGTAAAGTACTATTTATCACAAATATATGGCAAGATTTCTCAAATTGCAATTACATCAATGAGTCTTAATAAAGTGAAAAAATACAAATTAAAAGTTTTAATCTATTTAACTGATAACCAGCATACTAACACTTGCACATCAGCAAACCTGCAAACTTGCAAACCTGCAAACTTAGTTTTCAACGACACACCTCCCGCATCATCCTTGCCAAAAGTCCTGTCCAGATATCCGATCTGTTCCACCCGGCCTGGTGAGCATCTGGAGAAAAGAATTCCCAGAAACAATGATCGGTTTTCTGCAAAAGAAAAACACAAGATGTAAACAGAGAATAACGAATATGTTACTTTAAAATACTATATAACACCTCTAATACCACCTGGTGTTTTGAGGCTAACACTTTCCCTACGACATTAATAATGAGGCTTTTATCAGCAGTAAATATTCTATTAGGCCGAATGTTACTATTTACAGGTAAACCGCCGGATTCAAAGTCTGTATCAACCAACGATATTGAAAACTGATCGTACTTTCCTGAGCTGGTAATCTGACACAGAATAATATCATCTCCTTCAAGATCTGCCAGTACTAAAGCAGGCCTTCTCTTGTAATTTGTCAGATCTGAAAAGGGAAAAGGTATAATGACAACATCACCTTTTATAAATCTTTCCATACTTCATCTTCCTCAACAGTGAGCCAGTCCTTTGCAAGTACTTTTTCGCTGGCAAAAGCAGTATTTAATTTGTCAGTATTCTTCTTAAATTTTAAATAATCAATGTAGGTAAGAACTTCCTGAACAAGGCTATCTGGCAGATTAGCTAACTCATTGCAAATGAGATTTTTCGATGTTTTTTCCACAAAAAGATTTCTTTATTCAAAATTACGGAATATCAATTGAATTAGCAATTAAATTGAATAAGAGGGCTATATTTTCCGGACTTTCCTCAGAAACGTATTTTTTAGGGTAAAAACATCACTTCAGTCCACATGGTTGCCTCTGAATAGTTTTCAACGACACACCTCCCACATCATCCTTGCCAAAAGTCCCGTCCAGATATATGATCTGTTCCACCCGGCCTGGTGAGCATCGGGAGAATAGAATTCCCAGAAACAATGATCGGTTTTCAGCTGCCTGATCACGTTGGTGGCTACCTTGAGGGTGATCTCTGTTGCCTGCTTTTTGTACCCGTAATCCAGTAATCCACTGACAACCAGATATTGCCATGGGATCCAGACCGGGCCGTTCCAGTATCCCATGGGGTTGTAATAGGGATCTGCAGCCGATAAAGTGGGGATGCCATAGGACCGGTTGAATTCTTCCGGGTTCAGCAAGGATTTCATCAATATGCCTGCCTGGGAAGGACTGGCAACGCCGGCCCATAAGGGAAGGAAGCCGATGATCTCCTTTCTTTTCAGATCGCCCGGGCTTTTGAAGGTAAAACTATGATTCTTTTTGCTGATGTTGTAGTAAAAGCCGGTTTCCTCGTCCCACATGAACTGATTGATAAGCCGGGAAAGCTGATCTGCCTTTTCTTTCCATTGGGTTGCCTCTTCTGTTAGCCCGAGTTCCGTGGCCATGGCCGATAATGACCTGGCTTCCATCACCAGCATGCTGTTCAGATCGGGACCTTCCACTTCGGAGGGCGGCCAAACCTCATCCCAGACAGCTACCCTCGCGTCCCTGACCGATTCAAGCTCAGCATTGGCCCCCCATTCAAAAAGGCCATCGTTATCGCTGTCGCGGTGAGCGGTAAAATACTGGTAGAATTTCTTCCCCGACCGGTAGGCTTCTTCCAGAAATTTCCGGTCCTTGGTGATCCTGAATATCTCGTAATTCTGATAGTTATACCAGGGCGCCGAAGAGGTAAGCTTCCCGTTGGTCTCAATGGTTTCATTGAGATACGGACCGGTACGGTAGTTGATATAACCGTCGGGATGCTGCCGCTGCATAAAGATCCGCTGCGAATTCATGGCACTCAGCGGGTCCATCATCGCGTAAGCCAGCATGCTCAGGCTTTCATGGAACACCTGTCCGCCATATCCCCATCCCCATTTGGGTTCCCGTGAGAACACATAATAATTCTCCCGGCATTCCCCTTCGGGTCCCATCATGCACTGTCGCATCAAACTGAAACAGGAATAATACAACAACTGAAGATCCCTATCATCAGGTCCCTGCAGGGTTTGAGAGGAAAGATCCTGCAAAGGCCCCGTTGAAATCGCAGGAATGCGGGAGAACAGATCATCATCCGCCTTTTTCCGGTCCCAGATATTGAGGACCATCAGTGAATCCAACTCCTTAAAAAGCCGGGCGGGTTTGTCTTTGCTGTCCTGCAGACTTCGAACCAGGCGGAAACTGCAGCAACTGTCGGGTGCCAGGGAAAAGGATAATTTCTGAAAAAACACCATCCTCCCGCAAAGCGGAGCATCACTTCTGAGATCTAATGAGCTCTTTATCAATGAATTAATTTCTTCTTTTGGGTTGAACGGCAAAATTCCGAAGGCTTGCGGTCTTTGCGAACAATGAAACAAGGTCCGCAGTTCCTCCTTCAGGGGAATATTGTGCTCTTTCATCCAGCCATCCCTGGTTTTGTGATGCTCAAATAAAAGTGATTGTCCGTTATTCCGGGTCACCGCTTCTCTCACCGTATCCGGATTGCAGGTAAAATAAGGGATTACCTCCGCCTTTAACGGAAATCCGCTTTCGTTGGTAAGGGTCACTTCCGCCACCGACTGACTGGAGGAATACACCACGAAAAGCAGATCAACCCTCAGATTATCGAAAGGATAGTACGACAGTCTGACCAGGTCGGGATAATTTTCTTTGATGAGAGGTTCCCGGTAAAATTCCTTCAGTTTCCCTTTGTAAATACTGTCCTTCAGAAAAGCCAGGTAAAAATTTCCCCCGTCCTTCGATTCAAATCCCACTGGTTTTTCCGGGTCGGTCCAGGCCAGGCTGTATCCCTGATCAAGGATATAGCTTGTTCTTTCTGTCGCGGAAGCATAGACGGTATATAATGGACTATCTTTCCCGCAATATTGTCCCGACAAGACCTGCCCCATAACGGGAGAATCACTTCCAGCCACAAAAAATATCAACAGAAAGAATAAAATAATACGCTGAATATCAGCAATTTTGATTGATATTCTTCTAATTGACAATAGCAATATTTCAGAAAGTCGGATCATGTGAGTCGGCATGTTTTACTATGGGGCAAGGGGAATTACAACGGTTTGGTTAACGTATGTTGAAGAAGCATCAGGAAAGGTGGTTTCCAGTGAATAAATGTTCCCGATTTTATACAAAACCCGGGCATTGTTAACTTTTCCGGGCTTTTCATCCTGGAGAAATATGCGGAACCTGCCCTGGCTTTCTGCCCTTCCCTGTAAATGGATGAGTAAGCTATTGCCTTCCAGCCTTGAATCCAGGATCCGCAATCCCTCCGAAGCAAGGCCCGGCTTCGGGTCAGGAACCACGGGCAGGATCTCTGCTCCGTGACTGAGGGTAAAAACCACGACAGCCGTATCCCGGCAAAAAAAATCGAAGATGCCGTCCTTTCTTGACAATTGGGCAAAAATATTTTGACCGGCACCATAGAAATCTGATTTTTCGATCCGGGTTCCCGGCGGATAGGAAGGACTCAGGTTGATCGACAGAGGAGTTTCTCCCCGGTGCAGAAAGGTCCAGATGACCTGGTTTCCCTTTTTCTCCATCAGCAGATCGAGATGATGAGAGCCGACCCGTATGTTGTTGGCCTGAAACCTTTTCCAGTCGGCAGGCAACTGAGGAGAAAGCCTGATCAAATTCTTCAGGGCATCGGCATCCAGGCCCAGCAAACCCTCAATAGCCGGCTGAAGCACCATGGTTTCCGACCAGCATTGATGAGGGCACACACCGGAAGGCTTGTATTCCGCTCCATTCAGGACTTCCTCAACATAACCTTTTCCCCAGTATTTATAATTGAGGAGGTTTTCCATCAGATGGGTATATGCCTGGACCGGGCGCTGGTATTTATATTCTGCGAGCGAGGTCCAGCCTGTAAACAAAGGCCATACACTGCCATAATGATAACCCCGGGGGTTGAACAAGGGGCTTTCTTCGCTCAGTATCCTTACGCCCCAGTCGCTGGTAAAGCCGTTAGCTGCATATGTCTGCAAGACCATGGAGGTATGGATTGAATCGGTGAGCCCAAAAAGCATGGGAACGGCAGGAAGCACGGTGGGTTCGGGATTATAAGTCCCGTTCCGGAGTTTGCCGAAAAAGAAACCTCCCCCTTTCTCATTCCAGAATTCCTTATTGATATTGCTTCTAACTATCTCATATTCTTTACTGTACATTTGTTCAGCCTGGGTATTGCCCAGTATTTGGCTCATTCGGGCGGCCGACTTAAGTGCTTCCGCCCAACAGCCTGCAAGATAGATCTCCGTATGCACGGGAAACAGCTTCCCTCCTTCCACCCAGCCATGGCCCACGGCTGTGTTCTCGATCAGGTGGTCACCATCGGTATCTGTTGAATAACAATAGTCGATGGCCTTAAGAACCGCGGGCCAGTTTAGCCGTAGCCAGGCCGTATCGCCCGACTGCTTCACATACCTGCCTGCCAGTACTACGAACAAGGGGGTTGCATCTGCCGCATCATAATGGACTACGCCGCTGGTAGTCAGTTCATGATAGATCTTTCCTGAGAGGTCCTGGTACCGGACATATTGGTTGAGGATTGCCTTAACTCCGCTGAAATCACCATAATCTGTCACAGCCATACCGCTCCACTCCCCGTCCCTGCCGAAATACCAGGCATAACCCGGACGGCCGTTCACTTTCTGGTTGCCGTTCCATCCCCTGGCTGTGGTTCCATAGCCGGCAACCAGAGAGAGACCGATACCCGGTGTATTGACAAAGAAACGGTCGGTAGCCACCAATGACCAAAGATACCCTTCAGTAAAATCCTTGTCATCCGACTGAAGGACCAACGCATTGTCCAACAGCTTGTTATAATGGAGACGGGCTGCCTGACAGATCATCTGCGGGTCCCGTATCATCCTCCTGTAAAGAGAAGTGACTTCAGCCTGACTGGAACCGCCAGCAGCTATCACCACATCAAGATTATCATTCATCCCCAGTTGAAATTGGGCTAACCCGCCAAACAGAAAAGCATTAGTGGTATCTCCGGTAAAAAGTGTATCGGAGAGAGTAAATCCCTTGTATGGTCCTGCTATCTCCTGACAGGGTATTTTATTGAATCCCAGCAGGCAGCTTGATTCTCCCCGCTGATCTCTCAGGTGAAAGGCATTTAATCCTTTGTCGAAGGAATATTCCACGGTGCCGGTGGCTCTTTCCGAATAGGGCCACATCAGGCGGAAGTTGCTGTGAAAACTAATGACCAGGGTGGCCGGGTTGATCCCCCGGTATTCGTAATGAACCACTCCTGCCGGTGTTAAAGGACCGGCAGAAATGATCTCTGTCAGATAGGCCCTGCGGAATTTGTACACCCGGGTGAAGCTTTCGGGTCGTGTTTCAATGGAGGGTCGCTGTTCATCCAACCAAATGATTTCCCTGCTTTTATAAAACCGGATGCCGACCCTGTAATCTCTAAGTGCCATGACGGGGTGGGTCCAGATCTCTTCAATCCCTCCTTTTTCCTTTCCCATAATCAGCATCCGCCGGCCGGCAACCTCGCAATAGTCATCACCGGCGTAATTTGCTCTGATGACCGGCGAATTTTCGTCAATGATCCAGGGTCGGGATGGAGCGATCTCAAGGGCAGGCTCAGTATTTGAAGGAACAGCCTTCAGGAGAGGTTCAGCGGTTTCCCAGTGCCGTGGTTTTTCGGTAAAGGTTTTTCCGGCCAGGTAACCGAAAACATTGCCCATAAACCTTTCCAGGTGATCCTTAAAGTTGTTAACCGGTGAGAAGAGACAATAAGCCCCTATGCATAAGATCTTTCCTTTTCCCAGGGGGTATTCCCACATCAGCCTCGAGTCTTCAGACAGCGTGATATAGGCCCATTCAACGGCGATCACCTTTCCTTTGTCGGGAAGATCATCCTTAAAGAAACCGGTCACCCTCAGCGTGGTATCATTGTCGGGTCCCTGAAGATAAGCGCCTCCGTAAAGCCCTGAAAAAACAGGATGTTCCCTGAAAGCATGCATTCCGGCCTTACGGCCATATCCTTCATCGGACAGTTCCCGGTGTTGGACCTGCAAAGGTCTTTGTTCCAGGCCTAATACATTCAAATATTGACAGGCTTCCTGTGTAAGCAGTAGTGTACCTCCTTCTTCCACATAATGCTTCAGTTTGCTGATCCAGACAGGATCACACAGGAATGCGCTGAAGGCATTGGTATCGTTCTTATGGAACCAGACAACCGAAGGGTTTTTCAATACCCCGGGGTTCCTGTTAACCTGGAAGGCTGAGATATAGTAAGTCTTGTATTCTTTCTGCTTTTTCAGAAAACCAAAAGCAGCCTTCATCTCCCGGTCTTCTTCATTAAACACCCGGTTACCGAGCAGGTCTATTTCAAGACCGGCATTTTGCGTAAAGCTCTTATTTACAAGGAGTAACAGAAAGAATACGATAAAGCAGCAGGAATGGCTTTTGTACATTTTCATGAAGGAAAGGTACAAAAATTTGGTGTGCAAATGTGAAGTTGAGCAAGTGTGAAAGTCTGAAGGCAATCATCTGAGAGTCAGGATTTTTCTGTCAGTTTTTTGCCAGTAAAGATAATCTTCCCAGGATTCATCAACGAAAACATACTTCATTCCTCAATAAGTTCTTTTGGAAACGATGAACCTTTTATTAATTTTTCGATGGCCGAATCCAACCTCATTTCATTCAATTTTGATGAAAGTTCAAAATGGGTGACTGTCGATGAATTATACTCAACTAAAGACATAATAACCACACCATTATCCTTTCCCCTGTTAATGATCAGGGTTTCAAAGTTTTAGGTTACTTTGTCTTGATACTTTTTAATATCTTTTCTGAAATCTGAAATCGTAGTTGTAAGCATGTTTTTATTTCTATCTGTACAAATATAAGTACAACATTTATTGATGCGATGGTAAGAGAATTATTATAATGCGGTTAATTGCCAATCAGGTCCTTATTCCAGATTGAACATTTCCGGGTGGCGGCCTTTTTTTCCGCGGTAGTAATCTTCGATTTTCCTGAAATCTTCCTGGAAATTGCCGGACGGCCAAACAATGGGACCAACCCCGCCTTCTTTCTTCTCATAATCGAGAAAACCAAGGATGATCGGGACCCTGGCTTTCAGGGCAATATAGTAAAAGCCTTTCTTCCAGTGTTCAACCCGCTTTCGTGTGCCTTCCGGAGTAATGACAATACACAGGGAATCATGGGTTTCGTATAGGGATGAGACGTTGTCGACCATATTGTTGTTCTTCTGCCGGTCGACTGGTAAGCCTCCCATCCAGGTAAGGATATGGCGCAAGGGAAATTTAAACATCTCTTTCTTGATCAGGAACCTGGCCTTGGCTCCCAGGACATTAAAGCCCAACCGTCCCAGAATGAAATCCCACATGCTGGTATGGGGTGCCATGATCAGCACGCTCTTCTTATACTCGTGCGGAAAAGGCCCGATGATCTTCCAACCAAACAACCTCAGGATAAAACGTGAAATACCTATCACAAAAGACTCATTATCTGCAATTAAAATTAGCAATCCAGCTCAAACACAAACTGAATTCATTTCCAAATTATCAAATTCCAAATTATCAAATTTTAATACCGATCGATACAGTTCAGGTCTTCAAACGCCTGCCTTAGCCTGGACACCACTGATTTCTCCCCCTCCCTGAGCCATGCCCGGGGGTCATAGAATTTTTTATTCGGTTTGTCCTCTCCTTCCGGGTTACCCAGCTGTCCCTGCAGATAGCCTTCATTCTTCCTGTAGAAATTCAGGACTCCTTCCCAAAATGCCCACTGGGTATCTGTATCAATATTCATCTTCACCACTCCGTAAGAGATGGCTTCCCTGATCTGGGCCTGAGCAGAACCGGAACCGCCATGAAAGACAAAGTTGACCGGATTCTCAGCGGTATTGAACTTCTGCTGTATATATTGCTGGGAATTATGTAGGATGATGGGTTCCAGCCTGACATTCCCCGGCTTGTAAACGCCATGGACATTGCCGAAAGAAGCGGCAATGGTAAATTGGTCGCTGATGGCGCTCAACTCCTTGTATGCCAGGGCCACATCTGCAGGCTGAGTGTAAAGGCGGGAGCTGTCGATGCCGGTGTTGTCGACACCGTCTTCCTCCCCTCCGGTCACCCCAAGCTCTATTTCAAGGGTCATCCCGATTTTCGACATCCTCTCCAGATATCTTTTACTGATTTCAATATTTTCATGAAGATCCTCTTCCGACAGGTCAAGCATATGAGAGCTGTAAAGCGGTTTACCGTATTTTTCGAAGTGCTTTTCGCCGGCATCCAGGAGCTTATCGATCCAGGGAAGCAGTTTTTTAGCGGCATGATCGGTATGAAGGATCACCGGAATCTCATAATATTCAGCCAATTGGTGCAACTGAAGGGCTGCCGAAATGGAACCTGCTACAGCAGCCTTCTCATTTTCATTGGAGAGGGATTTCCCGGCATAGAAGATGGCTCCTCCGTTCGAGATCTGAATGATCACCGGTGATTTTACCGCCCTGGCTGCTTCCATAACGGCATTGGACGAATGGGAACCGACTACGTTAACGGCCGGCAACGCAAAGTGCTGGTTTCCGGCTATCCTGAATATTTCATGAACAGCCCTCCCGCTGGCGATCCCGGGAGCTACGAAATCTGAAATTCTTTCTGACATATCTTATGGGGTATTAATGATTGTAAGGACTGGTCAAACCTACATGAAAATTTTAAAACAGCCAAATTACGGGCTGATAAAACAGGCTGTTATTGTCTTACCAACCACCAGTAACCCGCCTGAAAACAAATTAACATCAGCGGAGGTAAAGGTTCGCCTCCCTTTAAAATGGATGAAGAAAATCAACGGATTATTGTCACCGCCCCGGTTTGTTTCCGGGCTTTTGGCATCTGAGGATAAGCTATTACCCTGTAAGTAATGATGTAATAATAGACACCGGCTGCACATTCAGATCCATCGTTGAAATGAGAACCATCCCAGCCTTCATCGATGTCGTTGGATTGGTACATCAGTTTTCCCCAGCGGTCGAACACTTCAACCTTATATTCCTGCACATCTCCCGTTTTTTTTGGTTTGAAACGGTCGTTCTTCATATCATCGTTGGGCGTGATCACATTGGGGATAAGAAGGTCGCTGCATGCTTTCACCTCTATGGAATCCTTAGTAAAACAGGCTCCGTTGTCAACTTTCACCCAGTAATAACCGGGTTCGACCGCTGTAAAATACCGGCCTGTTGAGCCGTCCTGCCATTCATAGGTCACTGCATCCTGGAATGAGCCGGCATCCAGCTGAATGGAGGTCTCCTCACATATATACACGCTGTCTTCAAGTACTAGTGTGGGCTGTGCCAGCAAGGTTACCGTAACGGAATCGGACATGAAGTTACTGCATCCGGTTGCAGGGTTAAGGGCATTTGCCCAGTACTGGCCTTCCAGGGTAAAATGGCCGAAGACAAGGGTATCTCCAATGCCGGTTACTGCAGCACCTTCCGGCAGACCATTGAGGATCATCTGGTAATTGACACCTGCCTGGGAACTGTCAAGGGCAATAAGGGCCCCTTCTCCGCTGGCACAGGTAAATCCTCCTCCTATTACGTGGTAACTCTCCGGTAATGAATTAACGGTTATGGATTGTGTGGCTGTATCATCACAACCTTCAGTATCCATAAAGGTGTAGTTGATACTGAAGGTCCCGGTACCAGCTGAATCGGGATAAAAAATGTTGTATGACACCCCCGGACCCAGGTATGCACCACCAGCGGGAGATCCTCCTGTTAAAGATACGGCAGCGCTGTGAATACACAGATCCGGCAAAGCCATCAGTGTGACCACCGGGAGGGGGTTTACCTGCATCATCCGGAGTGCGTAATTGAAACAACCGCTTCCGTCCATATAAACATAAGTGATTGAGAAAGAGCCTGTTCCACTTACCGATGGATCAAAGATCGTGTCCTGCACTCCTGTTCCTGAGTAGGTTCCGCCGGACGGGCTGCCGGTTGTTAGCAAAAAAGGCCCGTGGTCGATACACAAAGAAGGAAAGGCCGACATGGTAACAACAGGTGTAGGGACCACACTCAGGGTTTGCGACTGGCTGCCGCTGCAGCCATGCGGATCAGTATATGAATAAGTGATGGTGAATGTTCCCTGTCCTGTAAGCACAGCATTGAAAATATTGCCTGTGACACCCGGACCGGAATATGTCCCTCCTGAGGGGTTTCCCGTATTCAGGTTGTAATTGGTCACACTTTCACAGCAGGGGCTTAGCGTCCCGAAAGTCACGACAGGAGGCAGATAGACATTCAAGGGCTGGGTGGCAGTATCGGAACAGCCATTGGGGTTAGTGAAAATATAGGTGATGACAAAGCTGCCGGCACCGGTAACAGCAGGATTGAAAGAAGTACCAGAGACACCTGTGCCTGAATAGATCCCACCAACTGGGTTTCCGCCGGACAGGGTGATGATACCCGCATCACTGCAGACATCGGTGAGGGAGGCAAAAGTTACATCGGGCGCTTCATATACAGTAATGGGCTGAGTTGCCGTGTCGGAACATCCATTGGTATTTGTATAAATATATCTGACATCATAGGTTCCTGGGCCGGCAATACCAGGATAAAAGGTGGTGCCGCTTACCCCATTTCCTGAATAAGTACCACCGGCAGGACTACCCGTGTTAAGGATAAGCGGGCTGCCATTTTCGCAGCGGTTAGCCAGTGGTGCCATTGTTGCATTGGGTGTGGGATAAACCTCAACGGTCTGGGTGGCGGTGCTTACGCAGCCGGTGGCATCCGTTACCGTATAAGTCAGCGTGAATATCCCTGCTCCGGAAACAGCCGGATCGAAGACGGTTCCGGTGACTCCTGTCCCGGTGTATATGCCCCCTGTAGGTGTTGCCATGATAAGGCTGACCGGGAGAGCAGAACTGCACATGGCCGGTATGGCCGGGAAAGCAGCCACAGGAGGTGGGATCTCCGGTACGCCGATCACCAGAGTTGAGTTACACATGCCATCATTAATGGTTACCGTGTAGTACCCGGATGGTAATCCGCTGATCATCGGTGTGGTTTGAGGAGGTGTTGTATTCCAAAGATAGGTATAGGTTCCGGAACCACCGGTGGCCATCACGGTAATGCTGCCGTTATTCTGTCCGCAACTGGCTGAAACAACGCCGGCAATCTGCGCCGACAAGGTATTTATCGTTACAGTAGTGGTCAGGATGCTGGTTTCGCCGGTACAAAAGTTATTCAGCCCGGGATTGGTTACAGTAACCGTGTATGTGGTTGTAGAAGTGGGGGTTACATTAATTGTTGCATTGGTCGTCTGTCCCGATAATCCCGGATCCGGTGGATTTGAGGACCATAAATAAGTTACACCTCCGACCGCTGTCAGGGTTGTCGCCACTCCCTGGCAAAGCTGCTGGCTGGCTGTAACTGAAGGGGATACATTCACCCCCACATCACAGGCGATCACATAATCGCACACATCTCCCTGGGTCCCGTCGATCATAAAATAATACTCATTACCCACAACCAGATTTGTGGCCAGGATCTGGCCGTTGGTCGGGAACATGGGGTTCCAGCAGTTGGAAACAGAGGTGAAGTTATAACAGTCGGTTGTCTCATAGATCTGCATTTGAATCCCATGGTTGTGTGCACAATTGCTGACCCATACATTAAAAACAGCTACGTTTGAATCGGCAATGAATTTCAGCCAGGAATTATTCTGGATGGTGGCACAAAAAACATCACCCAGTGGTGTAAAGGTCTCGTTCATTGGATTTGTCGGACTCACAGTGTTGGTATAAGTTGCACTTGTATTCCCGCAATATCCGTTCAGGTTGCAAATGGGTGTTGCCGTTGCGCAGAAATCATCCGCCACAGGGTTAGTGGCACAGGGCGGTTGTGCCTGAAGGGAAGAAAACAGCAATATCATGACTGTCAATGTGGTACAGGTGTGTTTTAATCCCTTAATGAAAAATGAAAATTGCATTATTCAGAATATTTCCTGTTTGGAAGATACAAAAGATCGTTGTTCTAATAGTTAAAAATTAGACAGACATTTCAGGTTTAGTTGTCTCAAAAAAAATGAAAACCTGAATTAAGCAGCAATGATAGCAAAATATTCTTAAGAATATTTAAACAACAAGAAAATCAACACCTTAACCCTCCGGTGAGAAGTAATGTCTAGCGGATAATTGTTACAGCGCCTGTTTGTTTTCTGTCTTTGGGAGATTGAGGATAAGCCACGACCCGGTAAGTGACAATATAATAGTAGGTGCCTGCTGAACATTCAGAGCCATCATTAAAGTGGCTTCCGTCCCAGCCCTCGTTAATATCATTTGACTGATACATCAGTTTTCCCCAGCGGTCGAACACCTCAACCTTATAATCGAGCACATCCCCGGTAATTTTAGGTTTGAAGCGGTCATTCATCATATCGTTGTTTGGGGTAATGACATTGGGAATGAGCAGGTCGATACAGGCCTTCACTTCGATGGAATCCCTGGTAGAACAAGCGGCATTGCTCACCTTTACCCAGTAATATCCCGGTTCGGTGGCCGAAAAGAATCTTCCTTTTGAGCCATCCTGCCATTCATAGGTAAGGGAATCCGGGTATGAGCCGGCATCGAGCTCTATGCTGGCTTCATCGCATAAATATACGCTGTCTTCAAGCTGAAGTACCGGTTGCGGGAGCAATATGATCTGTACACTGTCGGCCATATTGTTCAAACATCCTGTTAATGGGTTACTGGCATTAACCGTATAGAAACCGGCATCAGAGTAATGGCCGAAAGAGAGGGTATCCCCTGTTCCTGTTGCCACCGGTCCGGAAAGCTGATGATCAATAAATAATTGGTATTCGATACCGGATTGTGAACTGTCCAGGGCTACCACCACCCCATCTCCTTCGGCACAGGTAATACCGCCGCCAACGACAGAGAATACGAGGGGAAGCGGATTTATGGTAATCGTAGCTGAGTCTTTACTTTCACAACCGAAATTGTCAATAAAGTCATAGGTAACAGTGAATGTTCCGGCTCCGGAGGTATCGGGATAGAAGGTAGCCGCCGATACACCTGTTCCTGAATAGGTGCCATCGGCAGGAGATCCGCCGGTAAGAATGACAGGGGGGTTATCGATACAAACCCCGGTAAGAGAACCCATAGTCACCACCGGAAGCGGTTTAACTTCGATGGTTTGCACTGCAGCATCAAAACAATTACTGGCATCAATGTAAACATAGGTGATATTGAAAACGCCCACCCCGCTTACGGCAGGGTCGAACAGGGTGTCAACCACACCGGTTCCTGTATAAGTACCCCCGGCAGGGCTTCCCTGTGTCAGCCATAATGGGGCATGGTCTATACATAAAAGGGGTAAGGCTGAAAAGGTTACAACAGGAGTCGGAACAACACTGATGGTCTGGGTCTGACTGCCGGTGCATCCATGACTGTCGGTAAAAGTATAGGTCAGGGTAAATGTTCCCTGTCCGGTCACCAATGCGCTGAAGGTATTTCCGGTAACTCCGGTGCCTGAGTAAGTACCTCCTGCCGGACTTCCGGTATTAAGCATATAATTCGTCACCAGTTCACAGCAGGGGCTCAGTGTTCCGAAGGTTACCACAGGGGGTGAATACACATGGATAGCCTGAGCCATAGTGTCACTGCAGCCGTTGTTATCCTGATAAATATAAGTAATGGTGAAATTTCCCGCGCCGGAGATCACCGGGTCGAAAGAGGTACCGGAGACACCTGTACCGCTGTATGTACCTCCTGCCGGAGTGGCCGTATTGAGAACGAAAGAACCATTGTTTATACAAAGATCGGGTAAAGCCGGAAAAGTAACCGTGGGTTTTGGGAAAACGGTGATCGATTGAGTCATAGAATCCGTACAGCCAAAACTATTTGTGAAGTGATATGTGACAGGGAATGTACCTGAACCTGATACTACCGGATCAAAAATCCCGGAAATCACTCCAGTCCCGGTATAGGTGCCTCCGGCCGGGCTCCCCTGATCCAGCGTAATAGCCGGATGATCCTGGCAGATGGATGACATTGTATTCATGGTAACTACGGGAGCCGGATTAACCTGTATGCTTTGCGAGGCTGATCCCAGACAACTGCTTGCATCCATCACGGTATAGGTTATCGTGAAAGTACCCACCCCTGAAAGGGTCGGGTCGAAAGTGTTTCCAATTACACCTGTACCGGAATAGGTACCTCCTGCGGGGATCCCTCCATTGAGGGTAAGAGGGGATGCGGTAATACACATTCCGGGAAGGGCGGGCAACGCCGCAGTAGGACCCGGAGTGACGGCAATAAGGACGGTAACACTGTCGCTGCAACCACCGGCAACGGTCAGGGTGTAAGTGATGGGGAAGGTCCCCACCCCTGAAACGGACGGGTCAAAAGTATTTCCGACGACTCCAGGCCCGGAATAGCTTCCTCCTGCCGGGAAACCGGTGTTTAACGGCATGGGCGCCGCACTCATACAAATAGACGGGAGAGGTGGCATGAAAGCACTTGGCTGGGGTAACACATTGATCGTTGTAGAATCGACGGCTTTACAGGAGTCTGCAGTTGACCACCAATATTTTATAATATGGGGTCCCGTTCCGGCAGATGCCGGATAGAAGTAATTATTGTTAACACCGGCACCGGTATACCACCCGCCTGCCGGTGTTCCTCCGGTAAGCGCATAAGGATCGGTACCGATACAGACATCATTAAATGCGGCAATACTGCTGGTTGGGGCAAAATCAGTAACCGTAACACAGGCTGAAGCTATCAGGTTGTTAGCATCTGTCACTGTAACACAATAGACTCCTCCACAAAGCCCTACAGCTGTCTGGGTTGTCTGAAGCTGCCCGTCATTCCAGAGGTAGGAATACGGTGGGGTTCCCCCGGCAGGAGTAACGGAAGCATGGCCATTACAGGTGATTACAGGCGGTGGTATACAGACTCCGTTACAGGTGCCGTAGGTTTTTACCCCAGTTGTATTGACAGCCCATGCCCCTCCGTCGGGAAGCCTTCGTACCGTCTGACCCTGGGTGGGTTCATTATTATAGATATATGTTTTCCTGTATGGAGGAATATCATTATAGGAGGGAAGTATTCCGCTATAGGTGCAGGTTCCGGAAGGATTACACGGATTTCCGGCCAGCGCCTGGGCATCAGGCTGATTCCAGGAAATGGCATCCTGTGGAATACCGTTCTCGTTGTAAAAAGCAAACCATCCTCCGGCATTCGGGAACCAAAGCCTGATCCCTCCGCCTACACAAACCGGAGAATTATCATTGATCACAAGCTCAATCGTTAATCCTCCGTTCTGGATGAGTAAGGTTGCAGGAACGGCCGGAGCATTCACACCCCTGACGACCACAAACCCCCTGGGAGGGACAATGGTTCCGGAAGGGATCTCATAACCCCCTCCATAAAAATTGTTAGACCCTTCAGGTGAATGGTTCCCCAGAAAATAACACGAAATATCAACAGATTGACAAACATTCGGATTGTATAATTCTATCCATTCCCCGGACCTTGTACTCATTCCCTGGGGTGAATCATAAATTGACCCGTCACCCGTATTTGGTTTGATCATCACCTCATTGATCAGGATGCTCGGTCCGGCATAATTACATCCAAACCCGTCACAAACCGTGTTTTGCTGAAAGGTGGGAGTCAGAGTTATTTGAGCCAGCGTGCTGATTGACAATAAACAAAACGTAGCAAATAATAAGTATTTTTGCTGCATACAACTATCTTACAACAATTTAAAAATTCGAATTCTCTAACAAAGATAGTAAAAGATTTAAAGAATAGTTGCCTGTGTTTTATACCTTTGCCCTAATAATAATCGATTCTGATGGCCTCAGGGGAAAGCTTTACGGAGATGATCAACAATTTCAGTACAAAAAAAATACTGATTTTGGGAGATGTCATGATTGACGCATATCTATGGGGCAAAGTGGACCGTATCTCTCCCGAAGCCCCGGTGCCTGTGGTAGCTCTCAATAAAAGAGAGAACCGTCCGGGAGGAGCAGCCAATGTTGCTTTGAATTTACAGGCCCTTGGGGCTCAGCCCTTGCTGTGTTCTGTGATCGGGAATGACCGGCAGGGAGAAGTTTTTACAGACCTGCTGGAACAGGCAGGTATTGACCCTTCATGGATAGTAAAAAGTCCGGACAGGATCACCACGACCAAATTCCGGATCATCGGAAATAATGCCCAGATGCTCAGGGTAGACGAAGAACATGTGCATGATCTGACCCCTGATGAAGAAGAAATATTTCTGCAGAAAATCAGCGGGTTAATTAACTATCAGCAAGTTGATGCTATTATCTTTCAGGATTATAACAAGGGTATACTTACTCCGGAAGTGATCAGCCGGGTCATCTCCATGGCCCTTGAAAAAAATATTCCCACCTGTGTCGATCCCAAGAAGAAAAATTTTACAGCCTACAGGGATGTTACTCTTTTTAAGCCCAACGTGAAAGAATTGAAGGAGGGTTTAAAACTTGATTTCGATCAGAATGACCGTGCAAAGCTGGAAAATGCCGCCAACTTTCTGGTGGCAGACCAAAACATCAGAATGCTGCTGGTCACCTTGTCGGATGAAGGAGTGATGATATGCCACAGGAAAGAGGGGAAGCAGGAAACCCGGTTTATCAGCGCTCACCACAGATCAATTTCTGATGTCTCCGGAGCAGGAGATACAGTGATCAGCGTAGCTGCCCTTTGTCTGACCCGGGATTGTGATCCCTTTCGGCTGGCTGCCTTGTCGAACCTGGCCGGAGGTTTGGTATGCGAAGAAGTCGGTGTTGTCCCGGTCAGTCTGGGGAGACTTCTCAAAGAATCAGCCCTTCTGGATGAAATTGGATAAAAACCGGGATATACACATGGATACGCCCATCTCTCCTTCAGGAAAGAAGGAAAAGGTAAGGGAGATGTTTGACGGGATCGCTTACCGCTATGATTTCCTCAATCATCTTCTCTCCCTCGGCACCGACATTCTTTGGAGAAATAAGGTGTTACGCCTTGCCAGGAAGATGAAGCCGCTGGAAATACTGGATGTAGCCACAGGGACCGGCGACCTGGCCATAACCCTTTCAAAATGCAGGCCAGTCAGCATCACAGGTATAGATATTTCCGAAGGCATGCTTCAGGTGGGCAGGAAGAAAATCAACGATAAAGCGTTGTCAAACCTTATCAACCTGCAACCGGGCGATTCGGAAAACCTCCAATTCCCTGACAGCCATTTTGACCTCGTAACCGCTGCTTTCGGCGTCAGGAATTTTGAAGACCTTTCCAGGGGATTATCAGAGATGAACCGGGTCCTGAAGCAAAACGGGAACATCCTTATCCTTGAGTTTTCAACCATCACAAATCCTTTCTGGAAAGTACTTTTCACCTTCTATTTTAAATGGATGCTTCCCCTGATCGGAAGAATGGTCTCAAAACATGACTTTGCCTATCGTTACCTGCCTGAATCCGTAGGAATTTTTCCTTACGGGAAAGAATTTTTAGGGCTTTTACAACAGGCTGGCTTCCAAAACACTCGTCAATACAGGCTGACAGGAGGAATTGCAACAATATATACAGGCCAAAGGAAATAGTACGTAATTTTGCACTCCTTTTTTAAACAGTAATATTCAATCCGTTTCTTCGTTAAGTAAGCCATCAAAGCCCGGACACTTGGACCAGAAAAAGAGATTAACCAGTTCCGTTTTACTGTTGACAGCCATGTTACTGCTGGCCGGTTCTGCCCATTCACAAAGAAGAAAGCCCGAAAATCAACCCAAATACGATCTGAATCCTTACCATTTTGGTTTTATCCTGGGAATGAACCAGATGTTCTTTACGGTGAAGACAGTCAAAGACTTCGACAAACAAGACACGATCTTTGCAGTAAATTCCCTCCCGGAGATGGGTTTTAACATTGGCATTGTTTCCAATCTTCGTCTGGCCGATTACTGGGACCTGCGGTTTATACCCACTCTTTCCTTCGGTGAACGGACCATGGTGTTTACCAGGGCTTTACATGACACCCTTTACTTTGATACGCCAAAAAAAGTTGAATCGACCCTGCTGGAATTTCCCCTGGAAGTAAAATTCAAATCAAAAAGATTATATAATTCAAGAGCATACCTCCTCACAGGCATCAAATACACCATGGACCTTGCCTCCCAGGCCAAGAAAAAGGAACAGGATGAGGAGATCCGGATCAAGCTGAAAAAGAATGACTTTGCCTTTGAGTTCGGTGTAGGGTTCGACTTCTATGCCACCTTTTTCAAGTTTGGTACCGAGCTCAAGATGAGTTACGGGTTTAATGACCTTCTCAAGCATGAGAACAATGTTTTTGCCGGGACTATTGACCGGTTGAACTCAAAGATCTTCCAGTTTACCTTCACGTTTGAATAGGATCATCCTTCAATGCGAAAGATCATAGAAATTGCTGTTTCCCCCGGGCAGGCTGCCGGGGAGAAAAGCATCCGCGCTGCGGTAGCCAGGTCGCTAGGGATTCAGCAGGATGAACTCTCGCATGTAAGGCTGATCAAGCGGTCTGTCGATTCGCGAAGCCGGAGGGTGCTCATCAGGCTTCGGCTGGAAGCGGTGCTTCATGAGGACGGTCCATATGAGACAGCCATCAGGAAAAGCTATCTTAATGTAGCCGGTAAAACCCGGGTTGTGATTGCCGGAGCCGGGCCTGCCGGTCTGTTTGCCGCTCTCAGGATGATCGAGCTCGGGTTGAAGCCTGTCATACTGGAAAGGGGAAAAGATGTCCATAACAGAAAGACCGATATTGCCCTGCTGAACAGAAAGCAACTGGTGGATCCCGACTCAAACTATTGTTTCGGGGAAGGAGGGGCAGGTACTTTCTCTGACGGGAAACTCTATACACGGTCGAACAAAAGAGGAGATGCCGGCCGTATTATGGATACCCTGGTATATCATGGTGCAGACCCTGATATCCGGGTGGATGCTCATCCACATATCGGATCTGACAAGCTTCCGGCCATTGTTGAGAATATCAGGAACACCATTCTTCAGTCGGGTGGTGAGATCCATTTCGGCAGCCGGGTTTCGCGGCTGGTTATCAGGGAGGGACGGCTGAAAGCATTTGCTGATCAGAACGGTAACCTCACCGAAGGGAAGGCCTTTATCCTTGCCACCGGCCATTCGGCCCGGGACATCCCATCGCTTTTCCTGGAAAACGACCTTCCGTTAGAATTCAAACCTTTTGCCCTGGGAGTCAGGGTAGAGCATCCGCAGTCCCTGATCGACAGCATTCAGTATCACAGCAAAACGAGGAATCCTTTCCTTCCGGCAGCCAGCTACAGCCTGGTACACCAGGCTTCCGGGCGCGGTGTCTTTTCATTTTGTATGTGCCCCGGAGGGATCATTGTTCCCTCTGCCACCGAAGACGGGCAGGTAGTGGTGAACGGGATGTCGAACTCCAGGAGAAATTCACCCTTTGCCAACTCGGGCATAGTCGTAACCATTGATGCTGCCGACCTTAAGAAGTACAGCAGTCATGGTGTCCTGAAGGGGTTAAAATTCCAGGAAGAAATCGAAAAAATCTCATACCTGGCCGGAGGTTCCTGCCAGCGTGCACCGGCTCAGCGGCTGACAGATTTCATCCGGGAAAAGATCTCCGACGGGTTGCCGGATACCTCATATCACCCGGGAATAACTAACTACCCCGTACATCAACTGTTTCCCGGTTTCATCACCCAACGGCTGCAAGAGGCTTTTCTGGCTTTCGACAGGAAGATGAAAGGATTTCTCACTTCCGAAGCAGTTGTGCTGGCTGCCGAGTCCCGTACTTCTTCCCCGGTCAGGATACCAAGAGATCCGCAAACCATGGCCTATATAGCTATTGAGAACCTTTACCCATGCGGGGAAGGGGCCGGGTACGCAGGTGGTATCGTTTCTTCCGCCATGGACGGGGAAGCAGTGGCCGAAGCCATTGCAGGAAAATTACTGTGACCATTTGCTTATCTGAAGAATTCCTGCTAGATTTGAAGAGAAAAACATAAGTAAGTATGGAAGAGTCACCTGCAGCGCAAAATTCTGCCCTCATCAAAACCTTACTGAGGAAAGGCAGCCTGAAACAGGACATTTACAAGGTCACCTTTGATAGTTTCCAGCAAGTGCGCATTGAAGCCCGGCAAATCATTGAGGAGAACAGAACCACGGTGAACCAGGGCGATAAACGGATCGCCTTTGAATATCAGCTGAAAAATGATTTCGGGACGGAGATCACCTTCGGAAGTGATGTACTTATCTTCCTGATGCACAGCAATATATTTGAATTTTCCAGGGACCATGAGGTGATGAAAACCCCTTATGTGAAAGAAGACCCCAGCCGGTCCTATTGCGGAATGATCACCATTTTCAATTTCCTGTCGGATTCATTCCGTTATAACCGGTTGAACGACATCGGGTACATGATCGGAAGAGTATTTATTAACAAGGATAAGCATTATTTTATTGAAGGCAAAAAAGAAATCGGGCAGCTCTATAACAATTTTTCCACCAGCATACTTGATCTGGCGGCTATCCGTCAGATCGTCGAGTCAGCCATGTTGTATACCATAAACTTTGACCTGTTGACACCACCTTTCGATAATATGAAAGAGGTGAGCCTGGGTGAGATGCAGGTAGCCCTTGACAGCATGCCGATGAAAACCGGTAAACGGCTGGGTTTCAAGTTCCAGGCAGATACCGACGAGATGAAATAACCCGTAAGGGAGCAAAATTTATTTTGCAGAACAAAAAAATAGTTCTATTTTTGCACTCCTTTTAGAAAACGGTCCGTTCGTCTAGTCGGCCTAGGACATCAGGTTTTCATCCTGAAGATCAGGGGTTCGAATCCCCTACGGACTACTCCAAAGCCCCATCCGGGGCTTTTTTTATGCCCTGATTGTCAGTTAATTGACTGATTTTCAACAATATTAATTACACCTATCTTAGATGAAAGTGTTAAATAATTTGGCATTTTATGCACGAATTTTGTACTTTCAAAGTGTTAATTTATTATACGCCAAAACTAAGTTTATGGTGATAGTAGATTAAGCTGTTTTCGAACCTGTTCCGGATCACATTTTCAGAGATGCCAAATTTCCACCTGGTACTTATAAGATTCATATCTTTGACATCTACAACTGAAAACCAGAGAAAAAATACATGCAGGGAAAACAACTACGCAAACTAGAAGCGGAACTATGGAGGGCTGCCGACCAGCTCAGGGCAAACAGTAAACTTACCGCTTCAGAATATTCTATGCCGGTACTGGGACTGATCTTTTTAAGACATGCTTATAACCGGTTTCAAAAGGTAAAGGTTGAGATTGAGAAAAACCTTCCGTCTCATCCGCAAAGGGGC
>JAPLDE010000153.1:33051-70093 GCA_026391855.1 Bacteroidota bacterium
GGGCAAACGGCCCTTGAACAAAAAGGATTTTGAGGAGAAGAATGCGATGTTCCTGCCGGATACCGCACAATTTGATTACCTGGTTACCCTTCCGGAAGTTGCCAATATTGGAGAAGCCATCGACGATGCCATGAAAGCCATTGAGGATGAATACGATAACCTCAAAGGGGTTCTGCCGAAAAACTATTCCATTTTCAGTAAAGATCTTTTACACGAACTCCTGCGGATTTTCAATAAAGAGGTCCTGCGAAAAGCGGAAGGGGATCTGTTCGGGAAGATCTATGAATACTTCCTGAACAAGTTTGCCATGACGGGTGCCCAGGAAGGCGGTGAATTCTTCACTCCTTTCAGCCTGGTAAATACCATTGTTAATATCATTGAACCCGATCATGGGATTGCCTTTGATCCTGCCCTGGGCAGTGCGGGTATGTTTGTTCAGACGGGTTACTTTATTGAGAGTGAAGGTCTTCAACCTGCTGAGAAGGTAACTTTCTACGGACAGGAAAAAGCCGAAACCAATACCCGTTTGGCAAAGATGAACCTGGCTGTTCATGGTCTGGAAGGCAACATCCAGGAAGGCAATACCTTTTATGAAGACAAACACAACCTGGTAGGCAAGTGCGATTTTGTGATGGCCAACCCTCCCTTTAATGTGGATGGTGTGGACAAATCCAAAGACACCGTAAAAAAAGACCCCCGGTTGCCTTTTGGTTTGCCTAAGAACGACAATGCCAATTACTTATGGATACAGTACTTCTACAGTTATTTGAAACCCACTGGCAGGACAGGATTTGTCATGGCCTCTTCTGCCAGTGATGCCGGACACAGTGAGAAAGACATCCGTGAAAAGCTGGTGAAAACCGGAGCGGTTGATGTGATGGTAGCCATTGGAAACAACTTCTTCTATACCCGCTCCCTGCCTTGTACCTTATGGTTTTTTGACAGAGGTAAAGAAACCTCACCCCCTGCCCCTCTCCTGAAAGAGACCTCACCCCCGGCCCCTCTCCTGAAAGAGAGGGGGGAAAAGACCTGTCGTTCTGCAGATACAGTTTTAATGCTGGACGCCCGGAAAATATACCGGAAAGTAACTTCCAAAGTAAATGACTTCAGTCCCGAACAGCTCCGGAATCTCATCTGCATCGTGAACCTGTACAGGGGGAACCACGATAAGTTTGAGAACAGCATAAAGCAATACCTCTCAGCTTCTGCCGACATGGCTGCACAGGCTGCGATAACTACCAGTAAACTTAACAAGCTGCTGAAATCGATTAAGTCACAACTGGACAGCTTTTTAGCCCATCAGTCTGACCTCCCGTCAGGTTTGGAAATCTGGAGTGAACAATGGGAGGATGAAGTACTTTTCCAGCTACAGGATCAGTTTATGGAGGCTGTTAATCCTGGTAAGGAGAATGGATCAGATCCGGAAGCAGTGTCCCAGCTCTGTAAACAACTACGTAAGCCCCAGGACAAACTGATCAAACAGCTTCTGGACTCTGTCAGCAGCATCCAGAAAGAGTACCAGCTTGCTAAAAACAAAGACTGGAAAGAGCTGAACCTGAAAGAACAGCTCGACACCTTGAAAGCCCTGCAACTGGACTTAAGTGGTAACCCTAATGAGGAAGAACCCGGCTTATTGCATGAAACAGAGTATTTCCGGAAACAGGCCCACTGGCTGCAAAGCCGCTTCCCTGAGGGTGTTTATACCGATGTGGAGGGCTTATGCAAAGTGGTAAGCCAGAAGGAGATAGAAGCCAAAGACTGGAGCCTCAGCCCCGGAAGGTATGTAGGCGTTGATGCCGCTACTGATGATGGCTTTGATTACGAGGAACGTCTTGCCGAAATACATATTGAGCTGGAGGGATTGAATGAGGAGGCGGTACAACTTGCCCAAACCATTATGAACAATTACAAGGAGTTATCCCTATGAAAATGGAGCAGAGTTTGATAATAACGTTTTCAAACGAAAATACTTGCGACACTGTCGCAACAATTGAGCTGGAAAGGTTGACTTAGGACGCGATGGCTCTGGCAAATATAAATTCAGAATACAATCAAAGCATATTGAGATGAACGAGGAGTTGAACCTGTATAAAAAGTTACTTTTAGATATTAAAAGCAGAATCCGTCAGGGGCAAATCAGGGCAAATCTTTCAGCCAATGCTGAATTGCTTGCCACCTATTGGGATATAGGCAGTATGATTTTTAAGCGGCAGCTAGAAGAAGGTTGGGGAAAAAGAGTAATTCCGAGGCTTGCCAGAGATTTGAAAGATGAATTGGTTGAAGTTAAAGGTACTTTTTATAAAGAGTATCCCAATTTTCTAATTTCGCCAACACCCTTGGCGAAATTAGAGAACACCAGGGCAAAGACAGACTGTTTGCAGAATATTCACTCAAAGACATTAATAAGCCCATTGGTATTTCTGAATATGAACTTACCCGGTTGTTGCCTGAACCCTTTAAAGGCAGTTTGCCGAGTATCGAGGAAATTGAAGAAGCCCTGGCTCCTGATCAAATCAACCAATACGATGAAGACAATGAGTAAGGAATTGGGAACTAAGAGGGAAGAGTTTGTAGATCAGGTTAACGCCGACTTTTCCGGGTGGATTGATGTTATTGCCCTGGCAAATATTATTGCTGGAAACTTTAAAACGGTGTTGATATGATTTGGGATAGAGTAAATTTTGGAGAAATCGCCGAATTTAAAAATGGGCTGAATTTTAATAAAGATCAATACGGACCAGGGGTTAAGTATATTTCTGTAGCAGATTTCCAAGAATACTTTTCTGCGAAAACAGAGAAACTTGCCGAACTTAAAGAAGACTTTATTAATCCGAGTTATTTTTTACAGGAAGGGGATATCCTTTTTGTTCGCTCCAATGGGAACAAGGAACTTGTAGGCAGAAATTTGTTTATAGAAAACTCCGAAGAACCATTAACGTTTTCTGGTTTTTGCATAAGAGCAAGATTTACCCAGGAGAATATTTTGCCTAAATTTTTCGCCTATTTATTTAAGTCAAAGTTTTTTAGAAACACCTTATCAGCTAATGCAGGCGGAACTAATATTAATAACTTAAACCAAAGTATTTTATCAAATTTAAACATCCCAAATCCTCCTCTCCCCACCCAACGCCGCATCGCCTCCATCTTATCGGCTTATGATGACCTGATAGAGAATAACTTAAAGAGGATCAGGTTGTTGGAGGCGAAGGCGTTTTTAAACTATAAGTTAATAGTTAAAAGTGAAAAGTTGGAGGAGTATACTATTGAAGAATTGGCTGATGTTGTTATGGGGCAAAGCCCAACTTCCAATACATATACTGATGAAATAGAGGGATTGCCTTTCCATCAAGGAGTTACGAATTTTTCAAACTACTTTGTTGAACATAAGATATATTGTAAGGCCCCAATAAAAATAGCTTACGAAAACGATATACTTTTCTCGGTTAGAGCTCCTGTTGGAAGAATAAATTTCACCAATGAGAAAATATGCATAGGTAGAGGTTTATGTGCACTTAGGAGTAAAAAGGGGGTTCAAAATTATTTCTTTCATCAACTTAAAGAATTCTTTTTTGCGGAAGATGTTATAGGTAATGGTGCTATTTTCAATGCCGTTACGAAAGTTGAGCTGATGAAAGTAACATTGAAAACTCCAAGCGAAAAAATCCAAAGTGAATTTGAGAAAGAAGCTCAAGTTATTTACAATTTGATCCTTAATCTAACCCAGCAAAACACCAAACTCCGTGAGGCTCGAGATATCTTATTGCCCAGGTTGATGAGTGGGGAGGTAATGGTGTAACTTTAAACATATAGCAAAATGGATTTTTCACTCAAACAGAGAATAAATCAGGAAAACAAGAATAAAAACCTAACAATATGTTGACATACAAAGAATCTGAAGAGCAAGTATTTCAATTCCTTCAAGAAAAACGGAGGAAAAACCATGAATTTACTTTTTCCGTCAGGCAAAATAGTGCTAAGGGTGCAGAGACAGATTATTTTATTGGCACTGAAAAATCCGGATACTTTGGGTTGACCTTTTGGACTGTTCCCACGGGTTATCCTGGATCTGCAGCAGATCTAATTGATGTGTTTTTTATCTTAAGTACGAATAGTTATTCTTACTATTTTGAGTTTGCACAAACGAAAGAGCCTTGGAATAAACAAAACGAAGCAGCACTGGAGCTCATTTTAAAGCTCAAACCAGTTATAAAAAACAAGTTAGGATTAATAAAAGAAACGGAAGCAAAAAATAAGATAGAGGCCTTTAGAACAAAAAGCCCTAAGGAAAAATATGACGACATTGAGGAATTATTGGAAGACTTTTACAAGGACTTAGAAACGATTCTTCCTATTGTTAAAAAGGGGTTAAAAGATATTAAGGCCGATTTCCCGGAATTTATTGGTCACCAAATTACTGAGGAAGAATTCGGGGTAATGATTAAAAAGTTAAGTAAGAGGTTAATAAAACATGGCAAGGAGGTGAAGGAGCCTGTCAACAAACAACCCGATATCTCACCTTCATTGAACCGAATTCTGTTTGGTCCTCCAGGAACAGGAAAAACATATAATACAGTTAATAAAGCTCTTGAGATAATACATGAAAAGGAGGAGGAAGATTTGGACTGGACAGATAGAGAAAAAGTTAAAGAACTCTTTGACAAACGACTTACGGAAGGAAGGATTGTATTTACTACCTTCCACCAGAGTATGAGTTATGAGGATTTTATTGAAGGGATCAAACCAGAAACAATAGAAAATTCAGTCGTTTACAACATTCAGGATGGTATTTTTAAAATTCTATGTAATAGGGCACTTTTCTCATTTTATATAAATGGCCCATCTAAAACAGTAGACCAGTTTAATAAATTTGACATCCTCTACGACTCATATATTGATAATTTAAGTAAGAGATGTTTAGATCAACAGCCCGAAAAATTATCATTAAAACAAAAGGCCGATGGTTATAATGTTGAGGTAATTTCTATTGAAGATCAAACGATCAGAACCAAAGGTTCAACAGCTGTTAATGAAGCTCTTATTAAAAAGGAAAAGATCGGACTACTGTACAATGAATTTAAAAATATAGAAGATATAAAGAGAGTGTTAGATATTCGTACTGTTGGACAAGGTTTAGGATGGTCCTCAAATTATTGGGCAGTATTTAATGACTTTAAGATTTTTGAAAAGGAAGTATTTGAGGAAAAAATTACTTATAAGGAGGATCAACGGAAAAGATATTCAGATCAGAAAATTAAGGAAAATCTAAATTCTTTACCAGATAAGTACAACATATCATTCAACAAAGCAGATATTCCCAGGTATGTATTAATCATTGATGAAATAAATAGAGGTAATGTTTCTCAGATATTTGGAGAGCTTATTACCCTTATTGAGGAGGATAAACGATTAGGGAAAACGGAAAGATTAAAAATTACTCTGCCTTACAGCAAGGAAAAGTTTGGCGTACCCCCCAATGTTTACATCCTGGGTACAATGAATACAGCAGACCGAAGTGTTGAAGCACTCGATACAGCTTTGCGCAGAAGATTCTGTTTCGAGGAAATGGCCCCAAACCCGGAATTGATAGCATCAGAAGGTGTCCTCAATAAGGATGGAGGAATCCTGGATGGAATAAATCTGCCTAAGCTGTTAAGGGTTATAAACTTACGCATCGAAAAGCTCCTGGATAAAGACCATCAGATTGGCCATAGTTATTTCATGAACATTAGTGATCTTGATGGTTTGAAAGGAGCGTTCCAGAAAAGTATAATTCCATTGCTTCAAGAATATTTTTACGGTGATTATGGTAAAATAGGGTTGGTACTTGGCAAGGGTTTTATTAGAAAAAAGAATTGGGATAATAAAATTGATTCATTTGCAGATTTCCCTTCTGAAAGTTCTTATGATTTTGATGATAAAGATGTGTACCAAATCATTGATTATTCTGATAAAGGGTTAGTCCATGAGGTTAAAATTGGTGATAAAACCATAGAAATGAATTTTATGAAAGCGATTAAACTCTTAATGAAAGAGGCAATTGAGTAACGTCGTTCAAAATATTACAGTTTTTGAACATGAAGCTATACGTTTCGACAAAGGGGAAAAACGTATAACAGAGGATCAGTTTAAGGCACTTCAGCAATATTGTGGAGCAGGTGTCCCCTATTACAACCTGATATGCAATGGTGTTCAATTTAATGAAAATGTGGGCGTGATTCAGATTGGGAAAACAACCATAGAAGTATTGCCGAAGGCAGATAAAAACCCACATTCTGAAACAGAAGATCAAAAATGGCGTGATATACTTATTGGGATGTTAAAGGCTGTTGGCAGTTTCGATATCAAATCGACGAGTAATAGCAACCTGAAAATCAAACCTAACACCATTCTCGATCTGTATTTTCTATTGTTTGTAAAAGAAGTAGAGTATCTGATACATCAAGGTTTGGTAAAGAAATACCGTAAAAAACAAGGTAATGTTGCGGCAATGAAAGGTGCGCTGCAGTTTGAGAAACAAATCCAGCAAAACCTGGTTCATCAGGAAAGGTTCTACGTAAATTATACTACCTATGATGTTCATCACATTCTTCATTTCATATTATTTAAAACTTTATGCTTACTCAAACAAATAAACGATAACCCTGACCTGCAAAGCCGAATCGGAGCCTTACTGTTGGACTTCCCTGAAATGCCTGATATTAAGGTAACTGAAGGCACTTTTAATATAATAGTCTATAACCGTAAGACAAGTGGATATAAAGCGGCTGTTGAAATCGCACGCTTACTTCTGTTACATTATCATCCTGACCTGAGTAAAGGAAGAAATCATGTTCTAGCCCTGATGTTTGACATGAATAAATTATGGGAACAGTTTATTTATACTAGTTTGCACCGAAATAGACAAGATGGTTCTAATGTAACTCCACAAACATCAAAAGATTTCTGGAACCCGGAATCAGGAAAGAAATCCAGAATCAGACCTGATATCCTGATCAGCAAGAATGGTAATGATTTTGTGGTTCTAGATACAAAATGGAAAAATCTGGGTGAGGGAAATCCCTCTCCAGAAGACTTAAGGCAAATGTATGTTTACCATGAGTATTACACTGCAAGAAGGGTTGGACTGGTTTATCCTGGTGCTGAAAAGAAACCAACAAAAGGTAAATATTTTGATCCTAATCCAAAAAATGAACCGACCAAAGAATGCAGCTTAATCTCAGTGTCTGTAGAGCCAGATATCAAAACCTGGCAAAAGAATATTTGCGATAAAATCTACGATTGGATGAAATCTTCCTAACAAGAAATCTAATATGACCTGGGAATATTCAGAAGACAATTTGATAGAACAAACCACTATGGATTTGTTTTTCAATCAGTTGGGTTGGGATACTGCTTATGCCTATAACAAAGAAACTTTTGGGGAAGGTAGCACCCTGGGCAGATTGAACAAAAAAGAAGTGCTGCTGAAGAGAATCTTCCTGGAAAAGTTAAAACAGTTCAATCCTAAATTACCGGAACAAGCCTATCAAAATGCCTTTGAAAAACTCACAGAAGAGAGCATAACCAGGTCTTTGCCTGAGATCAACCATGAAAAGTATCAGCTTTTGAGAGATGGGATTCCGGTTGACTTCATCAACGAAAAAGGCGAACTGGTAAAAAACAAGAAGCTGATAGTTTTTGATTTTGAAACTGCTGAAAATAACAATTTCCTGGCTGTCAGGCAATTATGGATACAGGGAAAGAGTAACAGGGAGAGAAGACCGGACATCATCGGATTTGTTAACGGGATTCCACTCCTTTTTATCGAGCTGAAAGCAGCCCATAAAAAACTGGAGAATGCTTACAACGACAATTTCACCGATTATAAAGATGTGATTCCCAGGCTCTTCTATTACAACTCCTTTGTATTACTGAGCAATGGTATCGAAAGCCGGATCGGGAGCATTACAGGTAAGTATCAGCACTTCCATGAGTGGAAAAGGATTACCGAAGAGGACGAAGGCATTGTTGCCCTGGACCGGATTATTGTGGGTATTTGCGAGAAAAGCAGGTTCATTGACCTCTTTGAGAATTTCATCCTCTTCGACAACACCCTTGGTAAAGTGGTAAAATTGATTGCCAGAAATCACCAGTTTATCGGGGTAAACAAAGCCATCGGGAATATCAAACTGAAAGAACAGTTATACAAACTCGGCAAAATCAGTTCAGAGGAAAAGCAGAAACTGGGTGTATTCTGGCATACCCAGGGAAGCGGAAAATCATATTCCATGGTTTTCATGTGCCAGAAGATACACCGCAAATTTACAGGGAGTTACACCTTTCTTGTCGTTACCGACCGAAATGAACTGGATACTCAGATATATGGTACATTCGGCGGCGTGGGAGCCGTGCCACAGGTCAAGGCAGGTTCTAAAGATTCTATCAAAGCCAACAGTGGCAAGCACCTGAAAGAGCTGCTGGGATCTGAACACCGCTATCTGTTTTCCCTGATCCACAAATTCAATTTTGAAGAAGTGATTACAGAGCGGGATAACATCATCGTTATTTCTGATGAGGCTCACCGCACACAAGGGGGCCAACTTGCACTGAACCTGAGAAATGCCTTGCCCAATGCTTCATTTATAGGTTTTACCGGAACCCCACTGTTCAAAGACGATGAACTGACCCGGAGGATCTTTGGTGATTATGTCTCCCGTTACGACTTCAAACGTAGTGTTGATGACGGGGCTACTGTCCCCTTGTATTATGAAAACCGGGGCGAATACCTGGGTCTGAAGAATCCTGCCATCAACGACCAGATCAGGGCTGTTATAGATACAGAAACCGAAGACCTGGATAGCGACCAGCGCAGCCTGGCAGAACAACTTTTTGCCCGAGAATATCCCATTCTTACTGCCCGTAAAAGACTGGATGCCATAGCAAAAGATGTCGTCTGGCATTTTTGTAACCGGGGATACAAAGGCAAAGGGATGTTCATCGCACTTGATAAGCTGACTGCTGTCAGAATGTATGATCTGATCACCTTTCACTGGAGACAGGCAGTTGAACAATTGGAGAAAGAAGTTGCCAAAGGCAAATATGGTGACCAGGAAGTGCTTGAGAAAAGCCGTGAACTGAAATGGATCAAAGAAACGGAAGTCTGTGTTGTTGTCAGTTCTGAACAAAACGAGATCCAAAAATTTCAAAAATGGGACCTGGACATTGAACCCCATCGGGAAAAAATGAATACCCAGGACCTGGAAACAAGGTTCAAAGATGAGAATGACCCTTTCCGCTTTGTGATCGTTTGCGCCATGTGGATCACAGGCTTTGATGTCCCGACACTTTCCACTCTGTACCTGGACAAACCATTAAAATCACATACCCTGATGCAGGCAATCGCCAGAGCCAACCGCATCAGTGAAGGCAAGAACAATGGCCTGATCGTCGATTATATTGAAACCTATACAGCCCTGCTGGACGCACTGGCAATTTATGGTACTGGTGGTGATGAGGAGGATGGAGAGGAACCGGAAGCACCTGTGAAACCAAAAGAAGACTTGATTCGTCAGTTGGAAGAAGCCCTGCAAAGCACTGAAACATTTTTGCAGGAGGAAGTAAATTTCAACCTTGATACTTTAATCATTGCCAGTGGGTTAGAGAAACTGGCCGCCATGGAAAAGGGCGTAAATGCCATCTATACCAATGATGAAACAAAGCGGAAATTTCAGATCCTGGCCAGAGAGGTCTTTAAGAAATACAAAGCCCTGCAGCCAGATAAACTTCTGAATCAGTACTCTTCCCGAAAGAATGCCATAGATGTGTTATACTCTGCCATTGAAGACAAAATTGAAAGTGCAGATGTGGCTGAGATCATGAAGAAAATCCAGGATGTGGTGGATGAGTCTATTGAAAATATTGTGGCAGAGCCGAACTATAACACAGGCAAAATCATTGACTTAAGCGGGTTAAACTTTGAAATCATAGAGAAGTATTTCCTGAAAGCTGAGCATAAGAATTCCATTGTCCAATCTCTGAAGGACAAGATAGAAAAGAGACTCAGGATGATGGTAGACAAAAACCCATTAAGGGTTGACTTTTACCAGCGTTACCAGGAAATCATTGATGAGTACAACCGTGGCAAAGATGCCGCCACCATTGAGGAAACCTTTAAAAAACTCATAGAGTTCGTCAATTCATTAACTGAGGAAGAAGCGGATACCAAGCGGGAAGGATTATCAGAAGAACAGAAAGCCATCTTCGACATTCTCCGTAAACCCAACCTATCAGAAAAAGACAGGAAAAAGATAAAAGAAATAGCCATCGAGCTCCTGGAAGAATTGAAGAAAGACAAGCTAAAAGTAGAGCAATGGTCAGAAAAATCAGTAACCGCAGCAGCCGTCTTTAATGCCGTCAGCAAAACCTTATTTGAGTCCTTACCCTATCCAACCTACCAGTCCGATGACATTGATCTGAAGACGAATTTGGTCTACGAACATTTAAAGCATCAGTATTTTGGTGGAGGTTTAAGTATTTATGGGACTTACTAGGGTGTACATCTTTGGAGAAAGTGCATCCATTTTTATGAAACTAATTCTTTAACTCTTAATCCTTAATACATCGGACTGACATTCCCAAACTTTTGTTGTTACCACTTACATCTCGTCCATTTTGATTAATAATTAAACTCCATGGCCCGAAGAAACCGCCTCTTTCGGAAGACCAAAAGCAATCTTCAAGTCCCATACCACTAAATTTAAAAGGTGAAAATATAGGAATAACATCTTTGCATCCACATTTATTGAGCGAAAAACCCTGGCCCTCATTTTTTAAATAGAACAGAAGCTCCTTAAATTCATCTTTTGATGGCAAATGCCATCCACTTGGACATATATTCTGAGCCGAAAACCATTCGTACAAATAACCACATTTTTTCAAATTACTGTCATCATAATTATAAACCCAAAATTTATACTTATCCATGTCATTATTATTAATATAATATTGTGAATTAGTTGGATTGAATGCAAGGTTTTCCGCAAACCAGAATTGTGTTCCTGCTTTTACGATTGAATATTCTTTCCTATCTCGTTGGTCAGTAAACTTAGAAAATTCAGGTTTAGGCTGCACCACAACGGGTTTGGTCTTTATATTGGGGACACTTTGTCTATAAACATCATCTTCTGGTACTCTGGCCTGATAAGCGCTTTTACAACCGGCCAGGGTAATGAAAAGAATGGAGGCAAGTGTTACTAGAGCTTTCATAACATTATTTTAAAAATGATTAATATTTTTTATGCCATTTGCTATTGCAAAACAAATACTACGGTTATGCTAAGATAAATTTTTTAGAGTTTCAGTCCACATTTTTAAAGCCCAGGTTGCCTGGTACATGTCAGCTTATTCCGGCAGGAGATGAAAAATATTTTGCAGATTCGGAAAAAGGCTTTACTTTTGCACCTCTCAAAAAACGGAGTAACGAAGAGTGAGAAACTAAAGCAAATCTACCTGTAATCTACCAATATACGTAAGTAGAAGAATATCAATTACATATTGAGTCCCCTACGGACAACAAAACTGAATTAAACAAGTTATGGCTTATCACAAATCAGCCCTGAAAAGAATCAGGCAAAACGAAAAAAAGAGAGTTCTCAACCGCTATCATGCCAGAACCATGAGAAATGCGTTAAAGAGATTTCGCAGTATGACCAGCAAGAACGAAGCCAATGAAAAGCTTCCCAGCCTGGTGTCTCTCATCGACAAACTTGCCAAGAAAGGCATTATTCATAAGAATAAGGCGGGCAATCTTAAATCGGGACTGACCAAACAGGTGAATGCCTTATAACTTTTCTTAAAGGAATTTCTGATGGAAAGGGTTGTTTCTGTAAAGAGACAGCCCTTTCTTGTTATATACCTTCATCAGGCCCGGGAGTCGGATTTACCATGGAAGGTTATGGGGGTTATGGGGGTTATGGGGGTTATGGAGGTTATGGAGGATATGGGTTATGGAGGTTATGGAGGTTATGGAGGTTATGGAGGTTATGGAGGTTATGGAGGTTATGGGGGTTATGGGGGTTATGGGGGTTATGGAGGTTATGGAGGTTATGGGGGTTATGGGGGTTATGGGGGTTATGGAGGTTATGGAGAAATAACTGGGAAAAAAGTCTTAAATTATTTCCATTTCATTCCTTTTTTTCATCTAAGGGGATATGGAAGAAAACAAGCAACAAAACAGTATCAGACTGTGGGCCGAGGATGACCGCCCGCGGGAAAAACTTCTGCTGAAAGGCCGGCATGCGTTGAGCGACGCTGAGTTGATCGCCATTCTGCTGGGTACAGGTACACGGGGCGAGAGTGCCCTGGACCTGGCTAAGCGGATATTGCGGCATGCAAGTGATAATTTATTGGAACTCAGCCACTTATCTATCAATGAATTGATTAACAGTTTCAAAGGCATGGGTCCGGCAAAGGCGATCACCCTGATGGCAGCCCTGGAGTTGGGTAACAGGAAAAGGATTTCGGAAGCCCTTCGCAGGGATAAGGTTTCGACCAGCAAGGATGCTTTTGAGTACCTGAAAAGCCGCATAGGCGACCCTACCCATGAGGAATTCTGGATACTGATACTGAACCGTGCCAATGGCATCAGGGCAGGGTTACTGATCAGCGAAGGGGGGTTCTCGGGAACGGTGGCCGATCCTAAGAAAATTTTCCAGATCGCCCTGGAACATAAGGGTACTGCCATTATCCTGGGACATAACCATCCATCCGGGAACGTAAAACCCAGTGAGGCAGACATTTACCTGACCCGGAAAATGAAAGAAGCGGGAAACATTATGGACCTGCCTGTAATCGATCACATCATCATTGGTGAAGAAAATTATTTTAGCTTTGCAGATGAGGGACTTATGTAACACAAGCATTCTGCATGATCAAAATCTTAACCGTTGTAGGCGCCAGGCCCCAGATCATCAAGGCATCGGCTGTCAGCCGGGCTGTCAGGGATCATTTCAATGATTCCATCAGTGAAATCATTGTTCATACCGGGCAACACTATGATGATAACATGTCGGAGGTGTTCTTCAGGGAATTGCAGGTGCCCCGTGCTGATTTTAACCTGGGAGTAGGATCGGCCAGCCACGGAACACAAACCGCCAGGATGATCGAAGGCATTGAAAAGGTGTTGCAGAGTGAGAAACCTGATTTTATTATCCTTTACGGAGATACGAATTCAACATTGGCCGGTGCGGTGGCGGCATCGAAGATCCATATTCCGGTTGCCCATATTGAAGCAGGATTGCGATCGTTCAACAAGTCAATGCCGGAAGAGATCAACCGCATTGTGTGTGATCATGTATCCACGCTTTTATTCACCCCTACCACCACCGGACTTAAGAACCTCCTGGCCGAAGGGTTCAGATCCGATACGGTGCAGCCTTTCAGTCCCGACAATCCCCATGTTTTCCATTGCGGGGACGTGATGTACGATAATTCGCTTTATTTTTCAACCCTGGCTGAGAAAAACTCGACCATACTGCCGGATAATGAACTGGAACCGGGCAAGTTCATACTGGCAACCATCCACCGCGATCATAACACTGACAACCCGGAACGGCTCAACAATCTGTTTGAAGCCATTCTGGAGATCACCCGGAGCTTTCAGTTCCCGATTGTTCTGCCTTTACATCCACGGACTTCAGGTGTGCTGGAAAGGAACATGAAACCACAGGTACTGGAAGCAGTAAGGCATTCGCAACTGGTCTACCTGATACCGCCGGCCTCCTTTTTCGACATGATCATGCTGGAGAAGAACTGCCTGATGGTAATGACCGACTCGGGAGGTGTGCAGAAAGAATCCTATTTCTTTCAAAAACCCTGTCTGATCCTCCGTCCTGAGACCGAATGGGTTGAAATAGTTGAAGAAGGCTCCGGCAGGGTGACCGATACCAATCCAACCCTGATCCTGGAGGCTTTCAATCATTATGTTCAGCATCCGCCCCTTCATTTTCCTGCCATTTTTGGTGACGGCCAGGCTGGCAGCTTTATTTGCCGCGAAATCCTCCAAAGTGTACCATGATCCTGATCCTTACCTCCTTTCCTTCCCGGCGTTTATCGTATACCCTGGATATCGTGCTGAAAGACCTTCTTGGTTTCGACTATGCAGTCACGAATAACGAAACGGAGTTCAGGACGGACAAGATCCTGGAAATTGACCCTGCTGTTGCATCTTATGAAGGGATCACGACCTTGTTTCACAGCGGAGAACCTGAACAGTTACTGCCGTTTGACATTTTTGCGTCTGTTTTCTACATGCTTTCACGGTATGAAGAGTACCTGCCATTTGAGCCGGACACCTTCGGGCGATTCCCTGCAACGGCAAGCCTGGCCTATAAACACCAATTCCTACAGAAGCCGGTGGTGAACCATTGGGCCCGAATGCTGGGGAAAGCCCTGAACAAGCTATATGCTGACCTTAATCCGTTCACAGGCCGTTATCGTTTCCAGCCTACGCTCGATATTGATGTTGCTTATGCATACCAGTGGAAAGGGATTCTCAGAAATATGGGCGGGTTTGCCCGTTCACTCAGTATGGGCAGGTTGTCTGATGTAAGAGAAAGAGCCCGTGTATTGATGGGCAGCCAGCAGGACCCGTATGACACATACAGCTTTCAGGCTGCGCTTCATGGCAGACATAGTCTGAAACCGGTGTTTTTTGTCCTGTTCGCGCAATACAGTACTTACGACAAAAACCTGCCGGTCCATCACCCCCAATTCAAATCGCTGATACAGTCACTGGCCAGGCAGGGCAAGGTTGGGATCCATCCTTCCTTTGCCTCCTTTACCCGGCCTGAACACCTTAAAATAGAGACCGGAAGGCTTTCACAGGTGCTTGGCCATCCTGTTCGTTGCAGCAGGCAGCATTTTCTGCTTCTTTCGATGCCGGAAACTTACCGCAGGCTTATTTCACTGGGCATCGAGGAGGACTACACAATGGGGTTTGCTTCCTTCCCCGGTTTCAGGGCAGGCATCTGCGATCCCTTTCCTTTTTATGACCTTGCCACCGAAGAAACCACTTCCCTGACCCTTTTCCCGTTTACCGTGATGGATGGTACGTTAAAAGACTATATGCTGCTGGACCCTGCGCAAGCATCGGCGGTCATCCATACGCTGATTGAGGAAGTAAAAGCGGTGAACGGAATGTTCATCTCCCTCTGGCATAATGAATCACTGAGCGACAGCTTTCGCTGGGCCCATTGGAGACAGGTATACGAAAAACTGGTGGAGGAAGCCTCTGAATTATATATATAATGATGGATATCAGGTATTTAGGCCACAATGATATTGACAGGAAACGATGGGATCATTGCATAGAATCAGCGATAAACGGGAACATTTATGCTTATTCCTGGTACCTGGATACCGTTTGTGACCGGTGGGACGCCTTGGTAGGCGACGATTATGACACTGTTTTCCCGTTGACACGAAAAAAAAAATTCGGCTTTGATTATTTGTACCAACCCGCTTTTTCCCAACAGCTGGGTGTTTTTACCAGGGGGCATCTGACACCGCAGATCGTGGATGAATTTCTGTCACTTATCCCGGCCAACTTTAAACTCATTGAAATTCAGCTTAATTCGTTTAATAATCCTTCTCAATCTTCTTTTCAGATCCGGTTGAGGCCTAACCTGGAACTAGAGCTAATATCTGATTATCAGTCAATAACAAAAAATTACTCTGAAAATACCAGGAGGAACCTTAAATCGGGACTGGCATCCGGCTGGACTGTGATTAACCATGCTTCTTTGGATACCCTGATCAGAATTTTCAGGAGTAACCGTGGGAAAGAGCTGAAAACGCTGAAACAGGAGGATTATACCCGGCTGGAAACCCTAATCCGCGAGTGCATTAAAAGGAATTGTGTAAAGGTATTGGGTGCGCGTAAGGAAGGCAGTGAGATGCATGCAGGTGCAGTTTTTGTGAGATCCCACAAAAAGCTGATCTTTCTGTTCTCTGCCACTGATGCGGTTGCCCGGAAAGAAGGAGCTATGCCTCTGATCATCAATAAGATGATTCAAGACAACAGCAGTACCGATCAGATCCTGGATTTCGAAGGCTCGGAGGACCCGGGTCTGGCCAGGTTTTACAGGAGTTTCGGAGCAAAAGAGCTCCATTATCCCTTTATCAGCAGAGACACCTTACCGTGGTGGATAAGATACGGGCGAAAAATGACGAGGTGAAGGAATGATGAGAAGGGTCTGGAGAGTTAATTTTCAGTCCACCAGAAATTGCCGGTAATTTATCACCCGTACATTCTCCTTATAAGGAAATTCAACTCCATTATATAAAAGTGCAGCTTTATCCCCAGGTCTCACTAAAGACTCCAAGGGTCTGGTCATTAATGGTTTAAATGTGGATGATTTTTTTATTTCAACCCATTCACGGCATCCTCCACTCTCTATTATTAAATCAACTTCAACCTGATTGCTTGTTCTGTAAAAATAGAACATGGAATTATTCCCACTATGAAAGTGTTTTTTAATAATCTCTGCAACAAGGTAATTTTCAAAAACACTACCTGACATGGGTCCATTTTCGTATAAATCACGTGTTGAAATTCCGGTTAGAAAGCATAATAATCCCGTATCGTAGAAATAAACTTTGTGGTTCTTTACAATACGTTTTCCTGAATTTTCATGAAAGGGAGGTAATAAAAAAATAATGTAAGCTGCCTCAAGAACAGATATCCAGCGTTTTACAGTTGATACAGAAATGCCCAGTATTCTTGATATTGTTGACATGTTTAAAAGCCGGGAGGCTTGTGAAGCCAGTAATTTGATGAATTGCCTAAAGTCGTGCAAATCACCAATATTTGTCAATGACTTCACATCCTTCATTACAAAAGTCTCAAGGTAAGACGAATACCAAGCCTGATAGTTCTTATATGAACTCATAACAATTTCAGGAAAACTTCCTTTAAAAATTGAATCATCTCTCAGATTAACAGGCACTTCCTGCATCTGAAATGGCAATAACACTAAAAGTCCTATTCTTCCGGCAAGACTTTCAGTAATTTGTTGATTCATTGTGAATTGACTGGATCCGGTAAGGATAAACTTACCTTTATTGCTTCTGTCATTATCAACCACTATTTTCAGGTAATTAAACAATAATGGTACTTTCTGCACTTCATCGAAGATAACCTTATCCGAATACTGCATCATAAATGCCTCCGGATCAGTCTGAAAGAAACTAACAATGCGGTAATCATCGAAGGTAACATATCGGTATGTCTTATCAAATATTGATCTGAGCATGGTAGATTTACCGGATTGCCTTGGCCCGGTAATGGCAACAACACTAAAAGTTTCCAGATAACTGTGAAGAACCGGCTCAATCATTCTCTTTATGTAAACCATTTTTATGCAATTTTTCTTTAGAATCGCAAATTTACATAATATTTTATTAATTCTTCATATAACATCAATCCAATTCGAAATTTCAAAGAACTATCAGGTAAATTTTCAGAAAGAGGCTCCCAAAATTCAGCTTCTTTAATACACCAGATGATCAATAAATTCAAATTCCATCCGGACCTGGATTATCTCTATTGATTTTTTTTGTACGTTTGGGCAAAACCAAACAAGGGATGGTAAAAATACTTTGTCAGCAGAACAGCATATTAAACCAGTATATTGCAGAGATCCGCGATGAGAAGATACAGCAGGACAGTTTGCGGTTCCGCCGGAATCTGGAGCGTATTGGTGAATATTTCGCGATCAGGATCAGCGAACACCTGGTCTATGATCCCAGAGAGATCATTACCTCGCTCGGTGTTGCAGAGGTACCCGTGTTGGTAGAATATCCGGTACTTGCAACAATCCTTCGCGCAGGTCTGCCTCTGCACCAGGGTCTTCTCAATGTATTCGACAAATCTGAGAACGCCTTCATTTCCGCCTACAGGAAATATCATAAAGACGGCCGTTTCTCTATACAGATAGAATATTCCTCCAGCCCGGATGTTGAAGGTAAAGTATTGATCATGACCGACGCCATGCTGGCAACAGGTGCTTCCATGGTACTGGCATACAAGGAGATGCTTCAGAGAGGCAAGCCTCTTCATACTCATTTGATTGCCGTGCTGGCCAGTTCTGAAGGGGTTGAGTTCATCAGGCGTAATCTGTCGAATACCGAAGTGACCTTATGGGTAGGTGCCGTTGATGAGGAGCTAACCGCCCAGGCCTATATTGTTCCCGGCCTTGGGGATGCCGGAGACCTTGCCTATGGTAAAAAAATCTGAATACCGGACCCATGCACTCAGCACTTATCTTTGAGAACCTGAAGATCTCGCTCCATTCCATACGGAGCCACCTTTTAAGAACCATTCTGACCGTTCTGATTATTGCCTTCGGCATCATGGCCCTGGTTGGTATCCTCACTGCCATCGACTCGATCAAGTATTTTCTGAATTCAAACTTTTCGATGATGGGAGCCAATTCATTCACTATCCGGAACCGGACCCTGAATGCACATATTGGCAACAACCAGGTGAAACCCAGGCATTATCCCACCATTACCTATGAAGAAGCCCTTCGTTTCAAGGATGAGTATTCTTTCCCCGCCGTAACTTCAGTATTTATCTTCGGATCGGGAGCTGTTACCGTTAAATACGAATCAGAGAAGACCAACCCGAATATTGCCGTGATAGGTGTTGATGACAATTATATCATCACTTCCGGCAGCGAAGTTGAGAAAGGAAGGAACTTTTCATCGGGAGAACTGTCGTTCGGAAGCAGTGTCACTGTTGTCGGCGGGGAAGTTGTCGCCAAGATCTTTAAAAACAAAACCGATCCCCTCGGAAAGGTAATCTCTATCGGTCCGGGTAAATATAAAGTTATCGGTGTGCTGAAAAGCAAAGGGACCAGTATAGGATTTACAGGCGACAGGGCCTGCCTTATTCCGGTTAATAATGTCAGGGAGTATTTTCCAAGGCCCAATATGTCATTCAATATCAATGTGATGGCTAATAACCCCCAGGACCTGGACCCTGCGGTGGGAGAAGCTACCGGGGTATTCCGGAAGATCAGGAAAGTTCCCCTGGGCCTTGAAGATGATTTTGATGTTTCAAAGAGTGACAACATTGCCAAGATGCTGATCGAAAACATAAAGTATATAACCCTGGCGGCCACCATTATCGGGTTCATCACCCTGCTCGGGGCAGCGATCGGGCTGATGAACATCATGCTGGTATCGGTAACGGAGAGGACCCGGGAGATCGGGATACGAAAAGCGATCGGCGCCAATAAGCGGCTGATAAAGAATCAGTTCCTGGTTGAAGCCATTGTTATCGGCCAGTTGGGAGGCTTACTGGGAATTATTCTGGGAATCCTGATAGGAAACATCCTCAGCCTGATCATCGGCAGCACTTTTATCATCCCCTGGGTCTGGATCGTAACCGGTGTGTTGCTATGCTTTGTTGTTGCCGTTGTTTCAGGCTACTACCCTGCTACAAAAGCGGCCAATCTCGATCCTATCGAATCATTAAGATACGAATAGGGAAGTTTACTTCGATTCCATGGTATTCAATTTCTCCACAGCTATAAGCTGCTGATAATCAGTCCCGGGCTCCGTATAATATACATAAATTGTATATTCGTTGCCGGTTTCCCAATGGTTACCTTCAACCCTTGACAGATCACCTGTTTTCTGGCCATTTTCAAGGAACAGGTACTCATAATTATAATAACCCTGTTTGAGCAGCATTTTCATCTCATATGCCTTGGAGTTGAAGTTATAGGTCATTCTCGACTCCTTCGAGAGCTGCCAGCGGGTAAGTGCCCCGGCCAGGTACATATTCCCGTCTGCGGCAAAAGGGGCATAGGGCAATGTAAAAGTTACCATAACATAATCAGCGTCAGTGGAAGCCTCTTTCCCATCTTCGGTTTTTACCAGGAACTGGCCGTTGATATCATCATCGGTGAGATAAACCTTGAATGGCCGGCGTTCGTCGTTCATCATAAAAACCTGGTACAGCGGATTTCCCGGTTCAATTTTTCGCACCCGGTCGGAAGGGTAACGGATACTCTTCAGATCGGCATGACGAAATTCGTTTCCCCCGTCGAAGATATTCCCGTCGGTATGATGATAATCGAGTTCTGTTCCTTTCACCAGTAAGGGTTTCAGATTGCTGATCACATTATCCCAGCGTCCGTTCTGCCGGATGATCACTTTCAGGTTGGCATACGGGTTTACGATGTTGAATTGTTGGGTGAATATTGAAAACCGGACCTGCTGTTTTTCGTTCCGGTCTTCGGCAACGGCGGGCGGTTTCACTGTTCCGCTGACTTTTATCTCAGGATCGACGACAAAAAAGCGCATGGAAAGAACGGGTTCCTCTTTCCGGCCATCGGGATATACCAGTACCAGGTAATTGCCTGAACGTTTCATCCGGATGTTGTCGTTAGGAAAAGAAGTCTCATAATGGGTATATGTCTGCAGGGTATTATAGGAAAATTTATAGTCCGTAACATTGTCTTCATAATAACCATCCAGGTAATCGTAGAGCTGTATGCGGGAAGGCTGCCAGTCGGCGTCACAGTGGATGAGTGTATATTTATAGGCTTTATTGCCCCCTTCCAGATCGTCAAATGCCAGCACCAGCCTGTCTTCGCCCTGCAGCGGAATGACCGGTGCGCTCATCTCCCATCCCAACCGGTATAACAGGGGTGTTTTAATGTTGTCTTTGTAAATGAAATCCTGGTAGCGGATATAGTTTTCTGTGAGGTAATCCTTATTTGCAGATGGAGTTTCATTACTTTGCTGGGCAGAAAGTATTAGAAGCTGGTAGAGAAAAAACAACGTCAGACCTGTTTTTTTCATTGGTTAATCAATTTGAGATACATTAACACCTTGATACATCGGCACATCGTCACATTAACAATGAGGATCTGATTTCAGCCCTTTCGTCCTGAATTCATAGCAGAGTATCCCGGCTGCAACTGATGCATTAAGCGATTCCGCCTGCTGACCCTCTCCGGGGCAGGGATAGGAAGGAATCCTGATTCTTGTCTTTACAAGGCTGGCCACCTGTAAGGATATCCCGTGGGATTCACTGCCGATAACCAGTATCCCCCTGTTCTCCAGGGGGCAGTTATCCGGTAATTGTCCGTCGAGAAAGGCCCCGTAAACCGGGACATCTTCAGGAATATCCTGTAAAAAATCTTCCAGTTTTTCATAGAACACCCTGACCCGGAACAGGGAGCCCATGGTGGCCTGGACCACCTTGGGGTTAAAGATATCGGCAGAGCCAACGGAGCAGATCACCTGAGAGATGCCAAACCAGTCGGCGATCCTGAGAATGGTTCCCAGGTTGCCCGGGTCCATTATTCCATCCAGCATCAGGGTGAGGTCATGACTGATCCTGTCCCAGTCAAAGGTTACCGGTGGGATTTCAACCGTTGCCAGTACCTGGTTAGGGGTGGCCAGGGCTGATACCCGCTCCAGTTCACTGTGTGTAATAACCTCATAATCAATATTTTTCTTTTTCAGCAACACCTCATTGCTTTCAATCCATTCAGGCTGGCCGTAGATTTTTCGGGTATTCCAGTCAGAATGCAACAGTTCCGTAATAAGCTTGGGCCCTTCTGCCAGGAAGAGCCATTGTTTTCGCCTGCCTTTCGCATCGTGGAGGAGGCGTAAATCACTGAGCTGGTTTTTAGTGAGCATAAAAAAGAGGATGTATCAACATTTCATTGATACACCCTTCAAAGATATTGCTTTATGCGAAAGCGGTAACTCCTTATTCGGCAAAAACCTCAAAGGTAATGTCTACCTGTGCTTCTTTGTGCAGGATGATGCGGGCTGAATAGGTTCCGATGTCCTTGATCGATTCTCCGTCGAGGAAGATCTTTTTCCGGTCAACCTCAAAGCCAAACTGTTCCTTCAGTGCTTCGGAGATCTGGATGGCATTGACAGAGCCGTAGATCTTTCCGGTTGGAGCGGCTTTTGCACCGATCTTAACGGTCAGGTTCTCCAGCTTCTTCATCAGATCCTGGGCAGTCATCCTTTCTTTATCGGCTTTAAAAGCTTTCTGGCGGAGTGTTTCCTCCGACATTTTCCTGTTTGAGGGAGTGGCCAGTACAGCCAACCCTTTGGGGATCAGGTAGTTTCTGGCGTAACCGTTACGTACCGTAATCACTTCGTTATTATAACCCAGGTTGGGTATATCTTGTTTTAAAATTACTTCCATGGCTTACCTCCCTTTATTTTAACAAGTCAGCAACATACGGTAATAAGGCCAGGTGACGGGCTCTTTTCACAGCCTGGGCCACTTTTTTCTGGTATTTGGTTGAAGTTCCGGTGATCCGCCTGGGCAGGATCTTTCCCTGTTCGTTGATAAACTTCAGGAGGAAGTCGGCATCTTTATAATCGATGTATTTGATACCACTTTTCTTGAAACGGCAGTATTTCTTTTTCTTGACGTCAACTGCAATAGGAGTCAAGTATTTAATCTCAGAATTTGGTTGTGTTGCCATGATTTTAGCTTTTTAGGTTCATGAATCAACTCGTTGTTCAGCCTGACCGGCTTTGTTCAGTCGTTTCTTTTCATTGTAAGCAATAGCATGCTTATCAAGGGCAACGGTCAGAAACCGCAGGATACGCTCGTCACGCTTATAGGCGATCTCGAGTTCCTGGATTACCTGGCCTTCAGCCTTAAATTCAATGAGATAGTAAAAGCCTGTCGACTTTTTCTGGATCGGGTACTGCATCCTTTTCATTCCCCAGTTGTCCTCGAAGACAATTTCTGCGCCCTTGTCCTTCAGGAACTTTGTGTACTTTCCAACCGCTTCCTTTACCTGGTCATCAGATAAAACGGGAGTCATAATGAAAACGGTTTCATACTGGTTTGACATAGTTTTTCTTTTTGATCTTTAATTAGTTATAACTTTATTTGAAATTGGAGCGCAAAGGTAGGAATTTTTTTTCAACCGGCAAAACTAATGGAAAATTAAATCCTTGTACCTTTGCCTCAACTCCCATTATCACACCTATAACAATCCATATTTATAATTTCATCAAAATCAATTTATTAAACTCTCAAGTTATGCTGAAGTCATTCAAGCTTTTATTCATGCTTTTGCTCCTTCTGGTCTGGGGTACCACCCGGGCAACAGGGACCAAAATCAGTTACGTAGAATATTCCCTGCCCAACGGGCTCAAGGTTATTCTGCACCAGGATAACACCAAACCAGTGGTGGCTGTGACCATCCTTTACCATGTCGGATCGAAGAATGAAAGCTCCGACCGTACCGGTTTCGCGCATTTTTTTGAACACCTCATGTTTGAAGGTTCTGATAATATCAAAAGAGGTGAATACGACAAGATCACACAGAATGCCGGAGGAGTTAACAATGCCAATACCACTCAGGACCGCACCTTCTATTATGAGCTGCTTCCTTCTAACCAGCTGGAACTGGGTCTTTGGCTGGAATCCGAAAGACTGCTTCACCTGCGTATCGACAGCACCGGCGTTGAAACCCAGCGGAAAGTGGTAAAGGAAGAAAGAAGCATGCGTTACGACAACCAACCTTATGGCTCCATTATTGAAGAAACCTTTAAAAGAGCCTTTAAGGTACATCCTTATAACTGGACTCCGATTGGTTCCACTCAATATATCGACCAGGCCAAACTGGGGGAATTTATTGCCTTCCACAACAAATTTTATGTTCCGAACAATGCTACCCTGTCAATCGCCGGAGATTTTGACATTGAAAATGCCAAGAAACTGATTGCCAAGTACTTTACCGACATCCCAAAGGGAAAGTTGCCCATTGACAGGCCTACTGTTAAAGAACCCCAGCAAACAGCCGAGATCAGAGATATTGTAAGAGACAACATTCAGTTACCTGCAGTTATCGAAGCCTATCACATGCCTTCCCAGGGAACACCGGATTATTACGCCCTCGACATGCTTACAAAACTGCTTTCAGGCGGAGAGAGCTCCAGGTTGGTGAAAGCCGTTGTGGATAAACAGCAAAAAGCCATGTATGCCGGTGCCTTCCCGTTTGCCCTTGAAGATGCAGGGTTGTTCCTCATCTTTGCTATTGCCAATATGGGCGTTACACCCGATGATCTGGAAAATGCCATGGACGAGGTGATCAACAAGGTTAAAGGGGGAGATATTACAGATCATGACATCCAGAAGATCAAGAACCAGGTGGAAACCGATTTTGTCAGGCAAAATTCCACTATGGCCGGGGTTGCTGAAAACCTGGCCAACTATTCGGTTTACTTCGGGGATGCCAACCTTATCAATACCGAGATCGACAGGTATATGAAAGTAACCCGCGAAGATATCCTGAGAGTAGCCAACCAATACCTGAAAAAGGAAAACAGGGTTGTTCTCCATTATTTACCAAAAGAAAACAAGGAGGGAAAGTAAAATGAAAAGACTAATCATATCATTCGCAGTTATAACATTCTTTTTCAGTACGTTACAGGCCCAGGTTGACCGTACCAAACCCCCATTGCCAGGTCCTCCTCCAAAAATTGAGATCGGTTCATACCAAAAACAGGTGATGGCCAACGGGCTAACCGTTATCCTGGTCGAAAACCATAAGATCCCTTCGGTCAGCTATAACTTATTCATTGACATTGACCCGATTATGCAGGGTGACCAGGAAGGTTACGTTGATTTTGCCGGCAGCCTGCTGGGAACCGGAACCCAAACCCGTACCAAGGACCAGATCAACGATGAGATCGATTTTATCGGAGCTAATATGAATTTCTTTGCCAGGGGTTTTTCTGCTTCCTGCCTGAAAAAACACAATGAGAAACTGCTTGAGATCGTTTCAGATGCCCTGATCAACCCTAATTTTACACAGGAAGAACTGGAGAAAATCCGCAAACAAACGCTTTCGGGACTGGCTGCAGAAAAAACCAGCCCTGATGCCATCTCCGACAGGATCAACAGCCTTGTCGTTTTCGGTAAAGACCACCCATACGGCCACCGGGAAAGTGAAGCTTCTGTTAATGCCATCACCCTGGATCAATGCAAAAATTATTATACAACCTATATGCGTCCTAACAAGGCTTACCTGGCAATTGTCGGCGACATTACTATGCAGGAAGCCATCCCCCTGATCGAAAAATATTTTTCAAAATGGGAGAAAAAGGATGTTCCAACCTACCAATATCCAACTCCCATGGCTCCTCCCACAAACACTATTGCTTTGGTCGACAGGTCCAATTCGGTACAATCGGTCATCAAAGTATCGTATCCTGTACCTTTTAAGATCGGAGACAAGGATTACATCAGAGGAAGGATCATGAACACAATCCTGGGTGGAGGAACTTTCCGCCTGTACAACAACCTGAGGGAGAAACACGGCTACACTTACGGTTCGTATTCTTCCCTGAACCCTGACAAGTATATCGGAAGCTTTACGGCAAATGCTGAAGTAAGGAATTCTGTCACCGACAGTTCCCTGGTCCAGATCATGGCAGAGATGAACAGGTTGATGAATGAACCCGTTCCCCAGGCAGAACTGGATATGGTAAAGAATTATGTATCAGGTACTTTCGCATTATCACTGGAAAAGCCTGAAACAGTAGCCACCTTCGCTCAGAATATTGAGCGTTTCGGACTTCCCAAGGATTATTATGAGAAATACCTCACCAACATTGCGGCTCTTACTCCTGAAGATATACAGCAGGCAGCCAGGGAATACCTGAAGCCGGGTAACTGTTACATTGTAGTTGTAGGTAAGGCAGAAGAGATTTCAAAGAAACTGGAAGTCCTGACACCCGGTACCCGGATCCGGTATTTTGATGTGGAAGGAAAGGAATATGATCCTACCCAGGTTTTGAAACCCATACCAGCAGGAATGACAGCCCAGATGGTCAACGAAAAGTATATTGAGGCAGTGGGTGGAAGAAAGAACCTGGAAAAGGTGAAAGATCTCACCATTAATATGACAACAACCATGCAGGGGATGACCCTGACCTTCAAGAGTTACCGTAAAGCCCCCAACAAATTCCTGCTGGAGATCGGGATGGGCGGCATGGTGGTCTCAAAACAGCTCTATGACGGAAACAAAGCCGCTGTAACTTCCCCCCAGGGAAATGAAGAACCTTCAGGAGAAGAGCTGGAACTGATGAAAAATGAAGCGCTCTTCAATCCGGAACTCGACTACGCTAAAAACGGGATCACCATCACCCTGCTCGGTATTGAAGACATCAAAGGTGTTCCGGCTTATAAAATGGAGATCAAGTTCCCCTCTGGTCAGAAAAACTATGCCTATTATGATATAAAAACAGGTCTGAAGATACGGGAGCTGAACGAACAGGGACCCACAGACCTGTCTGATTACCGGGAAGTTAAAGGCATTAAATATCCTTTCGTTTTGGAAGCCGAGATCCAGGGACAGGCCCTGAAGATGCAGGTCCAATCCATAGAAGTTAATACAAAAATAAAAGACGATATCTTTAAGATCTGATCACCTACATGGAATCTTTTGTTGTTTCAGCCAGGAAATACAGACCGGCAACCTTTGATACGGTTATCGGGCAAACTGCTATCACCTCTACCTTAAAAAATGCCATTCGTCAGCAACAGCTGGCCCAGGCTTTTCTTTTCTGCGGTCCAAGGGGCGTCGGAAAAACCACTTGTGCTCGGATCCTGGCTAAAACAATAAATTGTCAGAATATTACAGACAACATCGAACCCTGTAACCAGTGTGATTCCTGTCTTCATTTCAATACCAACGCATCCTTCAATATTTTTGAGCTGGATGCTGCCTCGAATAACTCGGTGGAAGATATCCGCAGCTTGATCGACCAGGTTAGGATACCTCCCCAGGCCGGGAAATACAAGGTATACATCATTGATGAGGTACATATGCTATCGCAGGCGGCTTTCAACGCCTTCCTGAAGACTCTGGAGGAGCCGCCTGCATATGCAAAATTCATTCTGGCCACCACTGAAAAACACAAGGTGCTGCCTACCATCCTTTCCCGTTGCCAGATCTTCGATTTCAGGAGGATATCGGTGGAAGACATGATACGACAATTGCGTTATGTGGCCTCACAGCAGAACATCGCTGCAGAAGATGATGCCCTGCATATCATTGCGCAGAAGGCCGATGGCGCTATGCGGGATGCGCTTTCAATCTTCGACCAGATCGTGAGTTTTTCGGGAAAAACAGTAACCTATGCCAATGTCATTGAAAACCTCAATGTGCTGGATTATGATTATTTCTTTCGCCTGACCGATACGATACTCGTAAAAGATCATTCTTCTTCATTGTTGATAACCAATGAGATAATAGAAAGGGGATTCGATGGGCAGCATTTCCTGAGCGGTTATGCCACCCACCTGAGGAATCTCCTGGTTGGCCAGGATGAGGCCACCATCCGTTTGCTGGAGGTAAGTGATACCATCAGGGGAAGATACCAGGAACAGGCAAAACGGTGTTCTCCGGCTTTCCTGATGAAAGCCCTGGAGATGTGCAACCAGTACGACCTGAATTATCGTATTTCAAATAATAAGCGGCTTCATCTGGAAATTCTCATTGTTCTGTTATGCGGTCTTACAGGCAATTCGGGTTCATCCACCCAACCCTCACCGGCAAGGGTTGAAGTGCAAAAAAAAACACCTGACCTGAACATTGAAATTTCCATTAAATCCATTGAAAAAGAACTTACCCTCGCTGCCCAGGAGAATACGGAAGAGGCGGATCCCGCCGGCGGCAAGCAAGACCATTTCGACCAGTCCATGCTGGAAGAGGCATGGGATGCCTATGCCAGACCTTTCTGTTCAGATTCACCCAGCTTCTACAGCACACTGACCAAAAGAAAACCCGAACTCAAAGAAGGACACGTCATTCGTTTCCTTGTCGACAACAAAGTACAGGAGGACCTGATGAATGCACGGCAGGCAGAAGTCGTAAACCACCTGAAGCGGTTGTTGCTGCATTCGCTCATCACTTTGAAAATTGAGATCACTGAATCGGTGAAAGAGGACAAACCATATACATCCGTCGACAAGTTCAAAAAAATAGCCGGTAATAATCCGGCTATCCATTATCTGAAAGAAGAACTGGACCTTGACCTGGAGCTTTAACCTCCCGAAGCGATAGACATAATGCCTTCTTTGGGATGCATAACCAGTACCGGGAAGGGGGAATTGTTAGTCAGTTGTTCGGCATAGGATCCCAGCCACCAGTTTTTAGCCGATTTTTCCATTTCTGTCATGATTGAGATCAGGTTGGCATCTACCGATTTAGCGTAAGCGATAATATCATCGGCCAGGTTATTCACCTCGATGGCATCAACAACATGTTTCACCTTATTCTCTATCAGGTATTTAACAGCCATTTTGGCGTATCCGTCAACCATCTTCCGTACATTATCTACCTTGGTTGAATACAATTCCAGGACATGTATCTCGGCGTCGAACATTTTAGCGATCAATGCAGTAAACGGGACTTTCATGCGAGTTTCCATGGTACTGTCGATGGGCATCACTATCCTTGAAAGATCACGACTGATGCTTATCTCTCCCTGGATGGTGATCACAGGGCAAGAGGCACCTGAAACAATCCTGTTGGCATTGGACCCGATCCACTTTTCTTCAAAACCGGAAGTACCATAAGCCCCGGTAACGATCAGAAAGGCATTGGTTTCTTTTGCTTCCTGCAAAATTTCCCTGTGTACTTTCCCCTCCCTGATCTTATAGTCGAGCTGACTTTCGGGAAGCGTTGGCTGGTACTTGTCAATCAGGTTCTTAAACTCCTTTTCAGCCGTTGCGATCACATCGCCCTTACCCTCAACATAAAGCGGGGTGGTACTATCCGGCTTCTTTACCCAAATCATTCTTAAATCAATACCACCTTTCCTGGAGATGGAAATAGCGTGCTCCAACGCGTTCAGGGAGCATTCTGAGAAGTCTACAGCAACAATAATTGGTCTCATGGGATACTGGTTTATTTTTTTTGATATACTCAAAATTCTTCTTCTGCTAATCAAAAATAAGGAATTCCTTTGATTAAAACAAGGGTTATTGGTCAACTTTTGGAAAATTGATCTTATCTTTTACAGTAAAGGCGTTTGGGTACTCCAGGTGGATCTTTTCCAGGAAACCGTCGGCCTCAACACGTGACCTGAAATTACCCACCCTCACCTTGTAAAAGGGTTCCTGAAAGGTGAGGAAAGCCGGAACAGAAGGATATTTTGACAAAAATTCTGTTCGCGAATCTATGGCTTTACGTTTGGATTCATTCCCCGAGTCAAAGAATATCTGGACCCTGTATCCATCCATAATTCCGTTTTGCTTCGAATTCAACAGCACATGCTTCTGAATAAGCTGCGGAATCCTTTCATCCTGAACGATGACTAGTTTGCCGGGCTTTACCTCCTGCCCATACCCGCAAAATGCCCCCAGAGTGGTGCCAGCGGCCAGCCATATAAAGAAAAAAATCAAGGTCAACAATCTGTTCATCCTTCCATCTCAATTACCAGCATGAACTTTCATAATTTCCTCAGCCTGAAGCGTTAACACCGGGATAGAGGAATTATTAACCATTTGGTGGGCATAGGGGCCCAGTAAAAGATTCGCTGCCGAAGTCTCCTGCTCAGTCATGATGGAGATCAGGTCTGCATCAACAGACTCAGCATATTTTATGATCGAATTGGTAATGTTATCAGCCTGAACGGCTTCCACTACGAAATTCAGCCCTTCCTTCCGCATATAGGCTATGGTTTGCTGCACATAGCTGTCAACTTTCCGCTGTACTGCAAGAACAGTAGAGGTATAGATAGCCAGAATATGTATTTCACTTCCGAAGATCCGGGCCAGCTTAACCGTAAAAGGAATTTTCTGGCGGGTTTCCAGGGTGCTGTCAATTGGTATGACTATCTTTCCGATCCCTCCTTTTATGGGGTAGGCAAACCGCATTGTAATGACAGGACAGGGTGAATAGCTGACAATTTTGTTGGCATTGCTTCCAATCCAGTATTTCTCAAAACCGGAAACACCGTGAGATCCCGCTACCAGCAGGTCTGCATCGTCATATTTGGCGTGATTGGCAAGCTCCTGGTACACTTTCCCTTTTCGTAATTTAAAAGAAAGCTCCCCACTTTTCATCATGGGCTGGTATTTCTCCATCAGCTCCAGAAACTGACTCTTGACCTCATACCGTAATTCCCGGTTGAATATACTCATTTCGTAATCACCGGTGGTCGATGTATCAACCCAAACCATTGTAACATCCGCACCAACCTCATTGGCTATTTGAATAGCGTATTCCAAGGCATGGACCGAGCACTTGGAAAAATCTATGGCAGAAATGATCTTCTTCATGGCTTTCGGATTTGATGGCTAAGATAAAAAATATTTACGGCTGTTAAACTTACCTACCATGACTTATATGTCTCACGACGATTTTTACCATAAGGATTAACTTAATTACTTTTAAATGTGATGTTTATGAAGATTATGATTCATTAATGCCGATCTGAAACTGATTAGGTTATTGAAGAGAAATCATTTTACTTTTGTAAGCGTCATTATTCTTATCATAACTACTTAAAAAGAGACAATAAATGACGGTTTGAAGTTGCTTGAATATTGATCCTTATTGTGTTTTCGAATTAATCTGACATATTTTCATCCATGAATGAACACCTGGACCCGAACAAAGAAAATCTGACCCCTGCGGAGAGAGAAATTGAGAAAGTGCTGAGGCCGGCTGACTTCAGTGATTTTACGGGTCAGGAGAACCTTATTGAGAACCTGAAAATCTTTGTACAGGCGGCCAGACAAAGGGGGGAAGCACTCGATCATGTGCTTTTCCATGGACCTCCGGGATTGGGAAAGACCACTCTTTCCTATATCATTGCCAATGAGATGGGAGTGAATATCAAGGTAACCTCAGGCCCGGTGCTCGACAAACCGGGTGAGCTTGCCGGATTGCTCACCAACCTTGAACCCAACGATGTCCTTTTTATCGATGAAATACACCGATTGTCGCCCGTGGTAGAGGAATACCTGTACTCGGCCATGGAAGATTACAAGATCGACATTATGATTGAGTCGGGTCCTAACGCCCGGAGCATCCAGATAAAACTGAACCCTTTCACCCTCGTGGGAGCCACTACCCGCTCAGGGTTACTGACTGCTCCTCTCCGGTCACGTTTCGGGATCAACTCCAGGCTTAACTATTACCTGACACCTACCCTGGAAAAGATCGTCAACCGATCGGCCCTGCTGCTGAATGTCCCTATTTTGCCTGAAGCCGCACTGGAAATCGCCCGGCGTAGCCGCGGGACCCCCAGGATTGCCAATCTCTTGCTGCGAAGAGTCAGGGATTTCGCTCAGATCAAAGGCGATGGCACCATCGACATGCCCATCGCCCAGATGGCCCTGAATGCATTGAATGTTGACAAGAACGGGCTGGATGAAATGGATATCAAGATATTGTCGACCATCATCGACAAATTCCGCGGAGGTCCGGTCGGACTGACCACCATCTCCACTGCCGTCGGCGAAGACGCCGGAACGATAGAAGAGGTCTACGAACCTTTCCTCATCCAGGAAGGCTATATCATGCGAACCCCCAGGGGCAGAGAGGCCACTGATATCGCTTACCGTCACCTGGGAAAATTCAGGACCGGCCCACAACCATCCCTTTTCGGGGAATAAAACCGGCCAATGTCTGCCTTTGCGTTTAACCTGATCATGACGAATAAAACCAGCCTGAATAAAACCATTAAAAAGATCGCCTCAGAAACGGGGTTTTCTGCCTGTGGCATCGCCGACACTGCATCGCTGGAAAGCGAAAGACAATGGATCACTCAGTGGATCCGTAAGGAATACCATGGAACGATGGAATACCTTTCCAGAGAGGTGGATAAACGCCTGGACCCCAGCCTATTAATGGAAAATGCCAGGTCTTTGATCACCCTGGCCTTTTATTACCAGCCCGATCCGGCTTTGATCCCGGCTGCCCCTTACCGGATAGCCCGTTATGCCCTGGGGAAAGATTATCACGAGGTCCTTATGAAAAAAATGCAGATAATGGTACAGCGAATGTCCGAAGTGACAGGCCCTTTTCAATACCGCCTGTTCACCGATTCGGGCCCCGTGCTTGAGAAAGCCTGGGCTGTTAAAAGCGGCATGGGTTGGATAGGAAAGAATACCCTCCTTCAGATTCCCGGAAAAGGAAGCTGGTTCCTGCTCAGTGAGATCCTCACCGACATGGAAGCAGAACCGGATGAACCTTATACCCTGCAACACTGCGGGAATTGCAGACGCTGCATCACAGCCTGCCCCACTGCAGCCCTGACCGAACCTTACCTGCTGGATACCAGAAAATGCCTGGCCTACCTTACCCTTGAACATAAAGGCGACTTTGATGAAAACACGGATCTCCACGGGGTTTTCCATGGCTGCGACATCTGCCAGGAGGTCTGCCCTTTCAATGCTTCCGAACCCTTCCTTGAAAACAGCGAACTGGAACCAAACCCCCGCCTGGCAGCCTTGAAAGCTGAAGACTGGCAGGCACTTACCCCAACCTCATTCAGGGAAATGTTCGGGAATTCGGGTATACTCAGAAATGGCTATAATAGAATGGTAAGAAAATTGCACACAATCCCATAAAACTATCCAACAATGAAGAGAACTTTCTTTCTTTTTTGGGCATTCTTGCTGACTGTAACAGAATTATTGCAGGCACAGGCACCCTGTACCACACCCATGCCTACCGCCAGGTTCAGGCAGAAATACGACATGATCGTTTCGTTATCATCCGAGGTTCAGCGCCTTAACCGGGCCAAGGGCCTGGCAAAAGACGAATACCTGTCGAGCAGTCAGGTTAAAGAACTGGCCGACCTTTTCATCAACGATTACAACCGGCTGGATTTTGTTCAGACCGCTTATGGCCATATCACCGATAAAGAGAATTTCTACGAGGTGTATGATGCCTTTGCATACTTATCCAATGCCATGCGGTTATACGACTTTGTCCACTCGGTCCAGCAACCTCCTCCACCTCCGCCCCTGGTGGTTGTTACCGAACCTCAGTTCCCGGCCCTGAACTACCCGGACTACAACAATTATATGGGACCTTCTTCCTGCCATCCTCCCCTGGCAGAAAATGATTTTATAGTCATCATAAAAGAGGTCTTTAACCAGAATTCAGAAGCTGCCAGACTGCTGATAGCCGGCCAGGTGGTCCAGTCCAACTGCCTTTCGACCGCCCAGGTGATGAAAACTGCCAGCCTGCTTTCATTGGAGAACAACCGGCTGTCCCTGGTAAAAACTGCCTTCGGTCACACTTATGATGTCGGCAATTATACCTCTCTTACCCAGTTGTTCACCCACCTTCCCTACCGGAATTCATTGATGGAGTTCATCAACGAAAATGCTACACCTCCACCTCCGCCTCCTCCGCCTCCCTGCAGCGTTAACCACGAAGAACTTACCCAGGTGCTGGAATCAATTAATAAGCAATCCTTTAATTCTACCAAAGTCACGGTAGCCAAACAGATCATCATCGCAAAAAAATGCTTCAAAACGTCCCAGATCAAGGAGATCCTGAAACTTTTCTCTTTTGAGGACTCCAAACTGGAAATGGCCAAATTTGCCTATGATTTCTGCACCGACAAACAGAATTATTTCTCGGTAAACGATGTCTTCTCCTACTCATCAAGCGTGGAGGAACTGGCGAAGTTTGTTAATGGGAAGCACTGACGGAAAAATTAGCAGTGGGCAGTCGCCAGTCGGCAGTGGGCAGTCGTAGGGACACGATATATCGTGTCCTATTGTTCACGTTACCAGGCAGTAAGCAGTGGGCAGCCGGAAGTCGTAGAGACATGCCATGGCATGTCCTGTTGTTCACTGTTGCAACTTCAATGGTTGTGGTGACCTGTCCATAAGTTCTTTTCAAGATATAAGATTTTGCAGAGTTTTTTTTCCCTGGCCTGAGTTCTGTTGCTATTCCTTCGGCTCTTCCTCCTGCCAGCGGTAAAAAGGCATTTCAAAACCGGCAAGGGTAAGCACCTTATTCACAACGGTCAGAGCAAGCGCCTCAATATCAGCAGGTTTACTGTAAAATGAGGGAGAGGCAGGACAGATCACGGCCCCGGCTTCAGTCAGGGTTTGCATATTCCGCAGGTGGATGAGGCTGTAAGGCATCTCCCTGACTACCAGGATGAGTTTTCCTCTTTCTTTCAAAACAACATCGGCAGCCCGCGTCATCAGGTCACCGGCCGTTCCGGCGGCAATCCTTCCCATAGTGCCTACCGTACAGGGGCAAATGATCATGGTGTTGTACCCGGCCGACCCCGAAGCCATGGGAGCGAAGAAGTCATGCGGATTGTATAACGGCCAGGGAATATTCGTATATTCCTGGTTTCCAAGCTCATACTCCCATACCTCTTTTGAATAATCTGAGAAAATGATCCCGCAGGCATCCAGTTGTTCCGGGATCTTCTTCAACTGATCAATAAGCAGTTTGGTATAGAGCGCTCCGCTGGCACCGGTCACTCCTACAACCAGGCGTTGTTTATTTGGATGGCGTGGCATTATAACTTATAATACAACGAAAACACTAAAAGATCATGAAACTGTCCCCAATCATTGGTAAATCTCCTGACAAATCCGGTCCCGCTCCCTTTGCGCATGGTGAGTACCGAACTGTCAGCGCGGAAACCGATACAGTATCTCTCATAAAAGCTATAGCTAACACCCCCCATTATTGAAAGGTTACTGGAACGAAAACCCGGGGTGGTTGCCCCCTTCGACATATCATAACCATTGATGGTTTCTTTGTGAGAAACCAGGAAAGCCATCCCAAGACCTGCTTCAGCACTTATCCTTTCCATGAGGTCGTATCGCAACAGTAAAGGCACTTCTATATAATTGACATTCAGACGATAATCGATTAAATCTCCCTGATTTGGATCGGAGTTGTGCCGGCTTCCTTTCTGTATATACTCCATCTCCAACTGAACTTTGTAACGCTGACTTAACTTTAAGTTAACATACCCACCAGCCGTAAAACCCACTTTATTAAAGCCTGAATACATGTCGCCGGCGACCTGGCTCCCTACAACCCCAAGCAAAAGACCACCCTGGAAAGCCTGGGCGGCTGCTATAAAGGGTAAAACAAACAGCAATACATAACAAACTATCTTCTTCATTTGGCTTATCTTGATCATTTTACAGTCAGCGAATTTAAAGTTTTCTTAAAATAGGGCTTAAATTATTTTTATATTTTTGTGCATCAAGACTTTATATTAATTACATGGGAAACGAGAATTTCAAACTCCTGCTGGTTGATGATGAAAAAGACGTTCTTGAATTCATGGGATATAACCTGCGGAAGGAAGGATTTCAGGTTTTCACCGCCTCCAACGGTAAAGAAGGGATAGAAACAGCCCGCCAGGTCCTTCCCCACCTGATCATCCTGGATGTGATGATGCCTGTGATGGACGGCATTGAGACCTGTGCGGAAATCAAACTGATCCCTGAACTGAAGAACTCCCTGATCATCTTTCTGACCGCCAGGGGGGAGGATTATTCCCAGATCGCGGGTTTCGAGGCCGGCGCCGATGATTATGTCACCAAACCGGTAAGACCCAAAGTGCTGGTGAGCCGCATCAAAGCCCTGCTCCGCCGCTATTCGGAAGCCGTCAGCGAAGAACTTCACCTTAATCTGCCGGGATTTATCATCGACAGGGAGAAATATATGGTGATCAAAAACGGAGAAGAGATCATCCTTCCCCGGAAAGAATTTGAGCTGTTGGTGCTGCTCACTTCCAAACCCGACCGGGTGTTCACCCGGGATGAGATATTTGAGAAAGTCTGGGGTGATAATGTCATTGTGGGCGACCGTACCATCGACGTACACGTAAGGAAAATCAGGGAAAAGATTGGGATGGAGAACATTCGCACCATCAAAGGAGTAGGTTACAAATTTGAATCCTGATGAAGTATACCGATCCTTCCCGCCTGGCGCTGATTACTGCCTGTCTTATTACCGCCCTTTATCTTGCCTTTCTCGTCATTCGCCATTTCTTTCTTCCGGCAATGACGGGTTTTATCATCCTCAGTGCTGCCGGAATGTTTTTTTTCAGTTTCCTGATCTTCAGGTATACCCTTCAACGGTTTGTCTATGAGAAGATCAGGGTGATCTACAAGATCATCCGCCGACAAAAAACACAGCATGAGCCGGGTGAAAAAAACCTTAAACCCACGGCCCTGGACAGGGTTGAAAAGGAGGTCGAGCTATGGACCCAACAACAACAGCTGGAAATTGAAGAATTGAAACGTCTGGCTGCCTATCGGCGTGAATTCATCGGGAATGTGTCACATGAACTGAAAACCCCCATCTTCAACATACAGGGATATGTGCTCACCCTTCTCGACGGGGCTATCCATGATCCCGGTATCAACCAGCAATACCTTGAACGTACTGAAAAGTCGATCAACCGGCTGATCGCCATCGTGGAAGACCTGGAAGACATCGCCAGGATGGAATCCGGCGAGATGAAACTCCACCTGGCCAGCTTTGACATCGTTCAGCTCACGCGGGAGGTGTTTGAAATACTGGAAAGCAAGGCAGAGATACGTAAAGTGAATTTATCGTTTGAATCTCCTGTCACCAGGCCGGTGTTTGTTTTCGCTGACAGGGAAAAGATAAGGCAGGCCCTGACCAACCTGGTAGAGAACAGTATCAAATACGGGCGGGAAAACGGGAATACCAGGGTAAGCTTCTTCGATATGGATGAGAATATACTGGTAGAAGTAACCGACAACGGGTCCGGTATCGAAGCTGCCAATCTTCCCCGTCTCTTCGAAAGGTTTTTCCGCACTGATAAGGCCCGCAGCCGTGATGAAGGAGGTTCCGGGCTTGGTCTGGCCATCGTGAAGCACATACTCGAAGTCCACGGACAAACCGTTACTGTAAGGAGCACCATAGGCGTGGGGACTACCTTCGGGTTTACAGTGGAGAAAGGGAGGTGACGGAGGGGGAGGGCCGGGGATCGGGGATCGGGGATCGGGGAC
>JAPLDE010000039.1:0-17367 GCA_026391855.1 Bacteroidota bacterium
GTTCCAATCTCAGTGGTAATCTGGCTTATAAGAATTCAAATTCTTCACCCCTGAATAGTTCAGCCATACTGTTAAAACAAAACGGAAATACAGTCAGCCAGACCTTTACCAATGACGAAGGATACTATTTGTTCGAAAATTTGTCTATTGGTAATTTCAGCCTGGATGGATCTATTTCAAAACCCTGTGGAGGAGCAAATGCTGTCGACGCTTTATTGGTTCTCCGGCATTTTGTGGGAACCACTCCGCTTACCGGCCTGAATTTGAAGGCAGCGGATGTGGATGCAACAGGTTACATCAATTCCACTGATGCTTTATTGATAGCCAAGCGTTTTGTCGGAATGATAAACTCATTCAATTCGGGGAACTGGTGTATTGAGAAGCCAATTATTACGATAAGTGGACTGGCTAATGTTACACAAAATATCCATGCCCTCTGTTATGGAGATGTTGACGGATCCCATAATCCGGGTGCGAAAACTGACTTTCAGTTTGCCTTGTCGGGTCAACCAACCTTTATTGAAAAAGATAATGAGGAAATAATTATTCCCATTTATGCCCAGTCTGCTGTTTCTGTCGGGTCAGTATCATTTATTGCCGATGTTCCTGATTATTTGGAAGTTACAGGTGTGGTGATGCCATCCGATGAGCATGCAGTCTTCCTTCAGAATGGTCGGGAGCTTAGAATTGCCTGGTATTCAATGGATCCCCTGGAGGTGAATGCCGGGGAGCCCCTTTTTAGCCTGAGAGCCCACCTGGTTAAAGAACCGCAACCTCCGGTCGTACTGGAGTTGAATCCATCTTCGCTGCCTTCTTTATTAAAAACTGAAGAATCATTTGCTGTCTGGCCTTCTCCGGCTGACGAATTTCTGAACCTGCAATTCAGCTTGCCATCGGATGGTAATTATACAGTTAAAATGGTTAATCTCCTGGGTCAGGAATGGAAAATAATCAATAATAAAGATGGTAAAAAGGGGCTTGTTTCAGATTTAATCAAGGTGTCTTCTTTCAGTCCTGGGTTCTATTATGTTGATGTTGAGGTAAATACAACTCAAATATTATCAAAATACCGGAAATCGATCATAATTAAATAATTACCTGTCCGATATAACACGAACTGTCTTCTTATTGCCCATTGCTTTAGTTAATAAATTTAATCATTCATGTCAAATTATTAGTATTGAATATGTAGGTATCCGGTTGTTTAGGTAATCAGATTATCACTAACCTTTCTTATTAATCCAGGGCATAATCTGAAAACAAAATGGTGCAATTCAGGGTGAAGAGTGGGAAATTTCCGGTTAAACCCAGTTTTTATACGATAAAACAGTTGGTATATATCCTTTATCGGAAGGGAAGGTATAAGGTTCAGTTGGTATATTGAATTATAAAAAAGGCAGGCCCCGGAATATTTTAGCTGATCATTTTAATACAGGGCAAATGGTAAAGCGGGTTTTACTCCTGGCAATTCTTGCCGGAACAGGGTCTTTCTATCTGGCAGGACAGACCCCTAAGCTTGAATACTTTGTCCAAAGGGCAAAGCAGGTTCCGAAGATCGATGGATTGGTGAATGATGAGGCCTGGAAAGATGTTATCCCCATTACTCAGATGACCCAGCGGGAGCCTGTTGAAAATGTCCCCGCCACCATGAGGCAGGAGATCAGGGTGATCTATGACAATACCGCTATTTATGTCAGCGCAGTGTTCTACGATCCGTTTCCGGACAGTATCGTCAGAGAGCTGGGTTCGAGGGATGACCAGCAGATCGTAGCCGATAAATTCTATATTGGTTTTGATACCTATAACACCTATGATGCTTATGTTTTCGGAGTTACCGCCTCCGGGGTGCAATATGATTACCGTGATTCAGACCTCACTTATGATGCAGTATGGACCAGCAGTGTGAAAATCACACGGGATGGTTGGTCATTGGAGATGATGATCCCTTATTCAGCTCTCAGGTTTCCTTCGAAACCTTCTCAGGAATGGGGTTTCCAGTTGATCCGGACCATAACCCGTACCCAGGAATATGATCAGTGGGCGCTTACCTCACGAACGGTTGCAAACTCCCGCCTGCAATGGGGCAAACTCAGGGGGCTGAACAACATCAATCCCCCGGTACGCTTATCGTGGACCCCTTTTATCATGACTTCCGTTGAAAAATCTCCCTATACTGATGCCGGTGGATCAACCCTATATTCAAATAATACTGCATACAATTTCGGCGCAGACATGAAACTGGGACTAAATGAGAAATTCACCCTGGATTTGACGCTATTACCCGATTTCAGCCAGGTGAAATCCGATAACCTGGTGAAATCGCTGGGTTACCAGGAGATCACTTACGATGAGAACCGTCCGTTTTTCAAGGAAGGGACCGATCTTTTCAGTAAAAATCAGTTGTTCTATTCCCGCAGGATAGGAAAATGCCCTTCAGGGTATTACATGGTGCAGGATCAGTTGAAGGAGGGGGAGAGGATCATCGAAAATCCTGCCAATACCAGGTTGCTGAATGCCGTAAAAATAAGCGGGCGGAACAACAGCGGGCTGGGAATCGGCCTGTTCAATGCGGTGACCGATAACATGTATGCTATTGTTGAGGACAATGAAGGCAGGGAAAGGAAGATACTCACTGAACCGCTGACCAATTATAACATATTGGTTTTTGATCAGCAAATGAAGAACAATTCTTCTGTATACCTGATCAATACCAATGTGATCAGGGATAAGAAGGCCGATGATGCTAATGTCACCGGCGCCGGGTTTTCCCTTCAGAATAAAAAGAACAGTTATGCCATTGACGGAGATGTTGCCCTCAGTCAGCATTTTACCGTAAACGATTCATTAAAGGATACTTATCTCGACAAGATCGGGCACATGTTCTTTCTGCGGGGAAGGAAGATCTCGGGAAATTTCCAGTACGGAATTTCTCATACCTTTATCAGCAAAACCTATGATTCACGCGACCTGGGCTACTATATTATTGGTAACCGGATGAGAGAAGGGGTTTATCTGACCTACAACACTTATGTCCCCAGGAAATATTTCAGGGAATCATACACCAGTCTTATTGCCGATTATGGTGTCAACCCGGTTTCCTCAAGGGTTATTCAAAGTGATGTTTCACTGAGCACTTATTTTGTCCTTCATAACTATCATGCCTTTGGATTCGGGGGAATTGTAACCCCGCTGGTCAGTTACGACTACTACGAACCCAGGGTGCAGGGTCGCTTCTCCAGGACATTCCGTTATTATATGTTTACTTTCGACTTCAATTCTGACACGCGTAAGGCCTTGGCAGGCAATGTGCATTTTGAATTCGGCGATTTTGCCGAACGTTTTAACGGGAAGGCATATGGAGCCAATGGTGACATACGGTACCGGGTCACCGACAGATTCCAGATCCGTGCCGGGTTTAACTATTACGATGATACCTATAACATTGGTTTTGTTGATGTTGATGAATCGGGAAACATCATTTACGGAGGTAGGGAGTTGATCACCTACATCACCAACATCGGGTTTCAGTACCTGTTCAAAAATGATATGTCACTCACCCTGAATTCCCGCCATTACTGGAATACCGGTAAATATTCAACCTATTACAATTTGCTTGAAAACGGAGATATTGAAGAATCCGCTGCCTATAACCAGGTGAAGGATTTTTCCTACAATTCTTTCTATATCGACTTACTGTATTCCTGGCAGTTTGCCCCCGGCAGCAACCTGAGCCTGTCCTATAAGAACTTCCTCGATAATGAGAAAACGCTGAACAATACCCGTTACCTGAAGAACTTCCATGATATTTTCAATACCCCTCAAACCAACGGATTATCCCTGAAAGTCGTGTATTATCTTGATTATCAACGTGTGAGGGGAATTAGCAGGGTAAAAAGATCCCAACAATCTTAATGTCACGGCATCCTGCTTTCCTTTCTTTTATCCTACCGGAGGGTCACAACGTCACAAGAAATCAGGAAGGTTTTATAAAGGGGTGAATGAACCATCCACATCGCCATAACAAACAGATTTTATTTGTTTTATTACAGAGCCGTTTGGAGGCAGAGTAATGTCGCGGGTGTCGAAGCACCAGTCACCGGATGCAAAACTGGTTATCAGCAAAACGAACCTTCTCATGGTAAGCAGGGCATCTACTGAGTTGATGGTGCCGGAATTGTTCACATCAGCAGCCAGGACCTTCACTCCTGACAGATGAGTCATAAGAGCAAAATGTTTCATTATCAGCAGGGCATCGATAGCATTGCCTCCTCCCCAAACGTGATTATAACGATACGTAAAGTAATAATTTCCCTGGAGAACATTGGTGAAAAGAAATTCTCCATTGGTGTTTGTCAGGGTTGAATCTGTCACAATCCCATTAACATCATTCAGGTAAACTGTCAGATTAATCAACGGAGTGTGTGCATTATTATCGTAATTAATTGATCCTGATATAGTTCCAGGGAATGATCCGCCGGGGGCCACCTCGATATCATCGATTATCCAATAATTAAAGGAATGGAGGTTACCTTCCGCAACGAAAGCAATATAAAAAACGCCACCGAGGTTATTGGATAAAGGAAGAGTAACCATTGCCGGTCCGAAGTTTCCGTTTCCTGAATTATAAACAAAATCCTCGTCGGTCCAGTGAATGGCATCAGCACTGGTCTGCACCCTTACCGACATGCCTGCTGAATCATCCCCGAACAGGATTTTAAAAGACAGGGTAAGCACAAACTGACCTGCAGTCTGAATGGGTGGGGAAATCAACCTGCTGGTTCCATACCCGGGTTTGAAATCCAATTCAAGTTCATTCGGACTTCCCCCGGCAAAGTTTCCCTGGTAAATATGCCAGCCTTTTGTAACCGCAGAATCCATCTCTATCCAGGCAAAGGGCATGTTAAGATGATCCAGGTGTTCGATAAACGGCAAGGGGAACGGACTAAGGGTGGTAAAGGACCAGACGGGGCACTCTGCCGGTTGTCCGTAGGGGTTGGACGGAACGACTTTCCAGTAATATTGCGTATCGCATTTAAGATTGTAAACCGTAAGGAAGGTGTTGCTGTTGGTGGAATATCCGTTGAGCACATTGGTAGGAGGGTTATCTGTACCAACAAAAACAAAATAATTGGTCGCACCGGGTGCTATATCCCACTTTAACTCGTAATTCGTGGGTACGGAATCTTCATTATTGAGAGGGAGAACAGCCGTTGTACAGCCCGGAGGGGTGGTAAGTTCGCCTATCTCCACCTCATCGATATACCAGTTCCAGAACTGGAAATGATCTCCTCTGATCGTAAAAGCAATGAAAGTGGTATCCCCGAGATTATGAACAATAGTGGTAGAAACCAGTTCGGGCCCAAGATCACCCGATCCGGAAAAGGCCGACCAGTTCTCATCTGTCCAGTTTATCCCGTCGGTGCTGGATTGAATGGCGAATTCAGTGCCGAAAAAATAATCGCTCATAAAATGCCTGAAATTGAGCATCAGCACGTTGAACCCACCGGTCAGCAAAGGAGGAGTAACCAGGCGGCTGACTCCCATTCCGAAATTCCAGGTGGCCATCATTTCATTGGCTGATCCACCGGCCAGGTCCGATTCTGAAACACTCCAGTCATCTATAGAGATGTTCTCATCATGTTGTTGTGTCCAGCCGGCCGGAAAGCCTTCCCCATCGAAATACTGGGAATAAGGAAGAGGTTCGGCCAGGGACTGTGACCGTAGATACCCGGCAGTGACAATACCAAACAGAATAAGTATAGTTCGGATACACATACAGTTAAAATTAAAGTAAGTATTAAGAAAGCCTTAATTATTCTTTTACGATGCTGAAGTTCTCACCCCATTGGGTACAAACAAAATAAAGGCCCGGAGCTAAATCGCCTAATTTCAGGATGTTATCTCCCAGGTAAAACATCCCGTCTGACATTTGTCTTCCGGACACATCCAACAATCGGTAAGATGAAGATTCGTGGCTTACATATCTGAGGGTCGTAAATTCTATGGCCGGAACAGGGAACGCCTTTCCGGTCTCATTTCCCTTGCAACTGGAATATCGCAGCCATTGATCCTGATAAATGGTCAGTGTCCCGTCCACATCGGTCTGCGATAAACGGTAATAGTTGATTCCGGAAGGGGGAGACTCATCGTACGCGGTATATTCCTTTTGACCCTGTGAATGAAGCGAGCCGGTCACCATAGTAACTTTCTCCCAGATGTCCAGGTCCCTGCTTCTTTCAATCGTGAAATGATCGTTGTTTTCCTCGTTTTGAGTCACCCACCTGAATTCAGTATTTTTTCCTTTACAACTTACATCGAAGGAAACAAGACCGATGCCTAACGGACCGGTACTGGAACAACAACCGGTCATATTCGCCTGGGGTGAATTACAGAGGACTCCTTCACCATCAGGAGGATATTGTCCTTTCCAGTTATTATGCCAGCAGATGGTCCCCCCATGTAAATAGATATACCCGTCCTCTGCACTTCCCTGTCCGGTCACATCGATCATATTGTCAGTGAAAACAAGTCCGCCATAAAATACCTCCAGGATCCCGGCATTCTGCACGTAAAAGATGTTGTGTACTTCCATTACTCCCCAAACCTCCACATTGCATTTTAATCCATCTATATGAACGACGCTTGACGCGGTAAAGTGGCCATAAATCCCAATGAATACATAGCATTTGATATAATATTGCCCGGTATTGGCCCTGTATACATTATGGTTAATGTATATGTGGTTTGCGGTGTCACTGAAGTTTGGAACAGCCGGACTATTCCCGGCCACCCATGTGGACGCATCAGTGATCTCACCATCCTGGGCCGAATAATAAGTCCTTCCAAATGAACAAACACTTAGTAAGGAAAACCCCAATATGTATATATACCTGATCATACTCCAATGGTTATCCTGTAAATATACAAAAATAATCCCAAATTGAGAAATTTAAAAGAAAATTTTCATTAAAAAAGTTATTACTGTCTCGATTTGGGCTTTTCGTGAGGCAATCAGAAGGCAGTTTCCGGGAAGGTCTATTTTTTAATTATTTCAATCTCATCGGCAAACAACCAGGCTTTTTCACCCGCACCCTGGTGCCATTTCGGGCAAATACCCTGGTTCTTTGCGATGATACGGATAAAGCGGGCGGTTTTGTTGATCTCAACCGGAATTCGGTCTACATGAATGATATTCGAATTCACCGGCGAGTCAAAGGCTTGAGTAACAGTGGTTTCGAAATGGACACCATCCTTGCTGGTCTGGATTTCGATGCCTTTTGGAAAAAAGATCCAGTTTCCCTGGTTTTCCAGGAACCCGATTTTCACCTGCCTGATGAAACATTCGTTTTCCATATCATAGGTGAAGTCAAGATCAACCCCTTCGTAACCCTGCCATTTCCCGTCGAAAAAGTGCAAAGAACCTTGTTTTCCGTCCATCAGGGCAAGCTTACCGCCGGCAGCATATTGACCTGCATAGGGCAGGCGGATTGAAACCCTGCTTTCTTTCTTTTTCAGCAATTCCATTGCTTTCCGAATTGCATCGTTTTCTTCGGCTGTAACTGAACGGGAAAGATACCGGATTTGCTGCAGGAGAATAGCCGAGCTGTCGGTAGTCAGGGTTGCCAGGTCGCGGGCCAGGGTGTTGAAATGACTCTCAAATTGAATGAGCTCGCTCTCAGCGTTTTGGGGATGATAATCAATGCGACGGTAGGTTTGCTCCAGGCCGTAAAGCCAGTCGGGTATAAAAAAGTCGGACCCGGCTTGTTGCTTGAGGGTGGTAACAATCCTGGAAAGCCTTCTGAACTGCCCTGTCTTGCCGTTCAGCAAGGCTTGCCGGCTTGATAAAGGGTTTTCGAAATGAAGAATGATCTCATGCGTCGAGGTACAGGAAAGGGGAGATGTTTTCACGATGACCATGAGCTCTTTCCCTAGGTAATACCAACTGTTAACCACTGGGTTTTGTGAAAACGGCATGGTTTTCCCGTCGATGGTTACCTGAATGGGCGGGAGTAAGGAAGGTAAACGGACTTCCCAGCTTAACTGACCTGGCATATCCCGGTAACTGCCTTCCCTTGCGTTAATCAATAAGGACAGCCCAGTCTGGTCGGGCAGAAGGGCGGAAGTGACTTTTGTGCGTGTGAACTGTCCTTCTTTGTATGCCGGACTGTTCCTGTCATCATCATAGATCACCGTTTCACCCCGGCCTCCCGGAGTGATGAACAATACCAGGGTGTCTGTATTGTCTTGCAGATTCATCACTTCGGGATTCATGGGAATGATCGCACCCGCTTTAATAAACAAGGGGATTTCATCCTGGGCATATTTCCGGTTAATGACCTGGTTCCCCGGAAGCAGTTCCCCGGAATAATACTCATACCAATCTCCTTCCGGAAGCCAGATCTTCATAGAAGCCAGCAGGTCATTTTCATTGATGGGTTCTGTCACCGGCACTACCAGGATATCATCTCCGAAATAATATTGTCCCTGAAAATCATAGGCTTGCTGTTTTTCAGGCCATTCATAATACATGGGACGGCAGATGGATAAGCCTTCATCGTAAGCAAGGCGGGCACACGAATAGATATATGGTACCAGGGCGTACCTGAGCTGAATGGCTTCTTTCATCGCCTGAAAATGATCAGGGAACATCCAGAAACGTCTTTCCATGACGTTGGATTTGGTGGCATGGGTCCTCAGTATGGGGCTCAAGGCGCCAAACTGCAGCCATCTCAGGTAAAGCTCCGGTTCTGTGGGGATCTCCAAAGGGTTATGACCGCCAATGTCGTGGCTCCAGTAGCCGTATCCCACATTGGATGCAGTTGCAGTGAAGTAAGGCTCAAAAGCCAGTGATTGCCAGGAAACAATGGCATCTCCCGAGAAACCGATCTGATACCGGTGATTACCCAACCCTCCCCAGCGGTGAAAAAGCAGGGGCCGTTTTCCGTTTCTTTCCATGTTGGTAAAGAAGGCGTAATTCAGCCACCAGGTGTTACTCAGCCCTTTGATGGTCTTGCTTTCCGGCCACTGCTGCCAGTCGAGCCACCAGAAATCGATGCCCTGGTCCTCAAATGGTTTGAGCAGGGTATTAAAATACGTTTTGGCAAACTCCTTGTTTTCCAGCTGAAAGGGAATATAGGGCCGGCCAGTGGTGTCGAAATGGAAGGCTTTGGCGAAATCATCGTATTGTTCCTCCATGGGAGGGATGCCGGAAGCAGGGTGGAGGTTGAGTGCAGTTTTCAGCTTTTGGCGGGCGGTCCATTGAAGGAATTCACCTGGTTCGGGGAACAGGTCCCGGTTCCAGGTATATCCCGTCCAGCCCACCGGTTGTCCAAAAGGGTCTTTTTTCATGTCCGACCAGGTCAGGTCATAGGTCTTGTGCCAGTCCATGTCGATGATCAGCACATCCATCGGGATACCATGAGCCTTCATGTCGGTGCACAACTCCCTGAGTTCGCTGTCGGAATATACCCAGTACCGCGACCACCAGTAGCCGAAAGCAAACATCGGCGGGATGGGGATCTTACCGGCAACTCTGGTGTAATCGGCCAGGCATTTTTTATAATCATGTCCATATCCCAAGAAATACCAGTCCTGGCGCTCACTATCCGGCCTTTTCATCACCCAGGGCCAGTCTGAGTCATCGAAAAGCAGGCTTTCAGAGTCATCGACCAACGCCCAGCCGCTCTGGGAGATAAGCCCCGGTTCAAGATCTGAGGGTTTCCCTCCGTTCCAACCATCCAGGGTTCTGGTGGTGCCATGAAGGTTTAGGCTGTCTTTCATGCCGGGCTTCCACTGCACTTCTTTTCCGTTCAACGTTAAGGTTATCAATAGATTAGCAGCTGTAAATTTTCCCGAATCTTTCAGGTATCTCAGCCTGAGCTTTTCTGTGGTGATCACCAGCCAGCCGTTCTCTTCCTTTACAGTGAAGGCTGGGACGTCAAGATTTCTGTTCAGAAAGACAAAAGAGGCATGGTCCTCAACTTTTCCGCCGGATCCCCATTCCAGCCTGATCATCTCCGGGGTTAACACCGTGAACCTTGCCTGGGAATCGGTTATTATTGCGGCCGGATTGGCAAGGGGGTTTTGTTGGGCACTCATAAGAATAGGAGGGATGAACAGGGTTACTATCAGTGCTGTTTTTAGGATCGCCTTCATATACAGGAAATTATAAAATCAGGCTATAAGTATAAATACAAACAGGCCATTAGCCTGCCGGTTCTTTCTTCTTTTCAATTTTACCGGCGACCCACACACTTAATTCAAACAAGGCATACAATGGCACACTGAGGATGATCTGGGTCGGAACATCAGGGGGTCCGATAATGGCAGCCAGGATCAGGATAATGACAATGCTGACCTTGCGGGTCCGTTTGAGAAAAGCGGAAGACATGACCCCCAGTTTCACCAGGAGAAGAACGAAGACAGGCAGCAGGAACAGCAGTCCGACGGCAATGGTGGTATAAACAACGGTATTAATATAGGATGAAAGGGCAATGGAGTTTTGGACCATTTCGCTTACATAGTAATTTCCAAAGAAATACAGGGTGAGGGGTACAATGATAAAATAGCCGAAACAAATACCCGTCATAAAAAGGAAGAATGAGATGAACATGGCGATATAGGAGTATTTCTTTTCATTTTCCTTGAGTGCAGGCTTAAGAAATCTCCAGATCTCCCTGATAAAGTAAGGCATGGCCAGGATAAGCCCCGAGATGGCCGATACGTTGATATGGGTCATGAACTGACCGGCCATGTTGTAGTTGATGATTTTGAGCTGAACGACCTGGTAACACAGGCTGTCAAGGTGCCACATCCTTCCAAGGTAGCAGAAAACCCGGTTGGTGATGAAGCCGGGGCTGTTCGGTGCCAGGATGATATGATCGAAAATGATCCGTCGGGCCAGAAAGGCAACAATACCCATCAGTATCATCACAATGGCCGACCGTATCAACAGCCACCGCAATTCTTCCAGGTGCTCCCAGAACGACATCTGGGCTTCGTCGTTCCCTCTGCTGTCTTTCTTTTTATTGCTTGTTTCTTCAGCCATCAGGCCGTAAAGATAGAAAAAATGAAAAGGAACCCTTCCGCTAGGGACGCATGATCACCTCAATGATGTTACCCTGGGTGAGCGCTTTTTTGGCATACTCGTGGACTGACTTCACATTCAGCGCTTTCACCTTGTCCTCATACCCGGTAACATTATTCATGTCATAATAATAATAATCGGTCAGGGTATTGTTCCACCAGTTGTTTTCCTTCATGTCTTCCTGACGTTGTTTCAGGAAATACTCCTTTGCTTTCTGAAGGTCCGTTTCCGAAGGGCCGTTTTCAACCATATTTTTAATCTGCTGGTGAACAATGCCAACCAACTTGTCGGCTTTCACCGGGTCAGTATCAAAACTAACGTTCATCATATACCCGGTAACCGGGTATTTCCTTACATTGTATGAAACCCTGATGCTGTATGCGCCGCCTTCATCTTCGCGGATCTTTTCAATATACCGTAATTCCAGCACATGCCTGATCGCAGCGCCATAGATCTTGTCGTCAAAGGTATAGGGAGAAGTGCCGTTATAATTGACAAAGACAGAGGTTCTGGGAGTCTTGTTCTCTCTTTGGAAGTCTTTGGTAACCTTACCTTTGGGAGGACGGACACCGTCATCTTTATATGCCTCGGTCCGGTTTCCGCCGGGCAGGGAAGCCAGGTATTTCTCCAATAATGGCTTTACTTGTTCAGGGTCTATTTTTCCGACAAACTGGAAGGTGAAATTTCCGGGGTCGGAAAACCTGTCCTGGTAAATGGCCTTAACTTTGTTAAAGGTTATTTTGTCCAACAGCTTGTATGACATAGGGATTGAACGGGGGCTGTGGTTGCTCATTATCACAGTCAGGGTGTCATAGAAGGCTTTCCTTGGTTCGGCATCGGCATTGATATAATCGGCCTTCTGTTTGTCCAGCCAGGTTTTAAAATCGGTTTCATTCCAGCGGGGCTGGGTGAAATACAGATAGATCAGCTGCAGGGCAGTTTCAATATCCTTTGGCGAGGTACGGGAATTCATCACATCCTGGTCATCACCCAGGTAAAGGGAAACATTCACTTTCTTTCCTGCCATCAGTTTATTCAGGTCCGTACGCGAAAAACTGCCAACACCCATGTCCGACACAACATCACCCAATAAATCTGCTGCAGGAAGGTCATCATCTTTCAACAGGCATTGTCCGCCTGCACTGTATCCTTTGATAAGTAACTCATCTTCCTTGATATCGGTGGGCTTGAAAATAATTCTCATCCCATTCGAAAGAACCCATTCAGTGGTACCAAGGTCTTTATTGGCCGAGGTTTTAACAACTTTACCAGGCACAGGGTCTTTTTCGATGAGTTTTTTACCGGCCATGTTATCTACATAGGGATCAATTTTGGCCGATTTATAAGCGGCCAGCACCTTCTTTATCTCCTGCTCTGTAGGAACGGTAATCCCTTCTTTTTCCGGACCGGTTACGGTAACGATCATATTGTCGTCGCGCACGTATTTTTTTGCTTCATTGTTCACTTCATCAAGGCTGATGCCGGGGATCATGGCTTTGATAAAGGGATATTCAAATTCAATACCCGGGTTTGGGTTATTCATCAGGAAGTTCATGATAACCGGGTATACCAGTTCCCTGTTTTTCCTTTTATCCCGGTCCATGAACCTGGATTCATAATTTCGCATGATGGTGGCTTTTGCCCTGTCGAATTCACCTGCCGTGAAACCGTATTTTTTCATTCTTTCCATCTCAGTCAGCAAGGCGGTCAGACCCTTAATGGCCTCGTTATTAGGGACCTGGGCATAACCGTAGAAAGCATCTTTGTTCCGGGTGAAAAATCCATAGGAACTATAGGCAAACATGAAAGGAGGGTTTTCGGACCTCGACAGTTCATTCATCCGCTGTCCGAACATGTTGTTGATAAAGCTGCGGATCAGCTGTAACCGCATATAACCGAGGTTTTTGTCATTATTGCTGATGGCATCATGTTTAAAGTTAACCTCTATCATGGTATTGGTGGCTTCTTTGTCGGTAGCAGTTCCGATCAGGGGCTCCTTGTTGTCGGGAACCGGGTAGACCTCTTTGGGTGCGGGATTCTGTGTTTTGGGGATCTCGCTGAAGATCTTCTTGATCTTGGCTTCCACCAGATTCGGATCGAAATCACCTACAATAACAAGTGCCTGAAGATCAGGACGATACCATTTGTTGTAGAAACGTTTGATGGTTTCATATTTGAAATGTTTGAGAACGGCCGTATCACCGATCACGTCTCTTTTGGCGTATTTGGAGTTTTTATAGGTGATGGGCGCCAGTTTGTTGCTCATGCGTTCCTCAGCAGAACCATACATCCGCCATTCTTCAAGAATAACCCCTCTTTCGAGGTCAATCTCACTGTCTTCAAAGGATACATAATGAGCCCAGTCGTGAAGGATCAGCAAGGCAGAATCCAGGACAGTTTCACGGAGGAGGGGAACATTGGACAAATTGAAAATGGTTTGTTCAACCCCTGTACCGGCATTCACATTCTGTCCGAATTTCACGCCGATAGTAGCCAGGTAATCGAGCATCGCTTTTTTGGGAAAGTTTTTGGTTCCGTTGAAACTCATATGCTCAGTAAAATGGGCCAGACCATTCTGATCATCATCCTCTTCGATAGCCCCTATGTTATTGGCAATGTAAAACTCGCCCCTTTTTTCCGGCAGCTTGTTGACCCGTATATAATAATGCATGCCGTTGTCCAGGACCCCGGTTTTTACATTGGGGTCAAGAGAGGGCAGGTCTTTCATGTTGTAATTCTGGCCCGACAGCCATGTTGATGCCGTCAGGAAAACCGCAACAGCAAAAAGAATCCGGATAAAAATGTTTTTCATAATAAAAATATTTGGATGAGTAGAAACAACAAGCAAACTTACAGTAAATAAAATATATTTACAAGATCAGCAATAATAGCTCTGGCCGGTTCTTATTAAATACCTGGATTATGACATTAGTCGGCAGTCGGCAGTGGGCAGTAGGCACATCTGACATCTGACATCTGACATCTGACATCTGACATCCGACATCTGACATCCAACATCTGACATCCGACATCCGATATCTGACATCTGACATCCGACATCCGACATCCGACATCTGACATCTGACATCTGACATCCGACATCCGACATCTGACATCCGACATCTGACATCCGACATCCGACATCTGACATCCGACATCTGACATCTGTTTATGGACGCGAGTGAACTCTTCAAAAAAGTAAGAAAGATTGAAATAAAGACCAGGGGCTTATCCAACCAGATATTCTCCGGTCAGTATCATTCTGCTTTCAAGGGTAAGGGGATGGCGTTCAGTGAGGTAAGGGAATATCAATATGGAGATGACATCCGGTCGATAGACTGGAATGTGACGGCGCGTTTTAATCACCCCTTTATTAAAGTCTTCGATGAGGAGAGGGAACTGACGGTGATGCTCCTGATTGATGTGAGCGGGTCAAATGCTTTCGGAACACAGAAGCAGATGAAAGAGGAGATGATCACCGAGATTGCGGCAGTGCTGGCCTTCTCTGCCATACAGAACAATGACAAGGTCGGGGTTATTTTCTTTTCCGATACCATCGAGAAATTTATCCCGCCAAAAAAAGGAACCACTCATATCTTACGGATCATCAGGGAGTTAATCGATTTTAAGCCCAGGCAGAGCGGGACCAACATCAGCATGGCCCTGCAATACTTCACCCAGGTCATCAAGAAAAGGTGCGTGGCTTTTCTGCTGACTGACTTTCTGGACCGGTCTTTTGATGATGCGCTGAGGATCGCCGGCAGAAAACACGACCTGGTTGCCATCCGGATCATTGACCCCAGGGAACAGGAACTTCCGGCAATGGGCCTGGTAAAGATGCTTCATGCAGAAACCGGTCAGATCAGATGGATGGACACGGCTGACAGCTCAGTGAGATTTACCGTAAAACAACAGGCAGCCCGGAGAGAAAAAGCCCTGAGTGACCTTTTTACCCGCAGCGGTACCGACTGGACACAGATCAGGGTGGATGAGGATTATGTGAAAGCGCTGATGAAATTGTTTAAAAAGAGGGAAAGCAGGAGGTGAGGAATTGATAATTAACAATTAACAATTAACAATTAGTAATTAGTAATTAGTAATACATAGCTAATAGGTTGAATTTGAGTATTATAGAGAAGTTGAAAACCATCATTCAAAATATCATTAAACGGTTGCTTATTATCGGAATAGCACTGTTTTGTAGCATTTCAACTTACGGGCAGGTTACGGCCAGGGCAAGTATTGATACTTCCACAATATTAATTGGTCAGCAGGTTAACCTGAAGTTAAACGTGAATCTGCCTAAGAATCAGTCTGTTATATGGCCGTATTTTTCTGATTCCCTGGCTACGGGGGTTGAAATTGTCCAATCCTCTAAGATTGATACAGTCCTTTCGACCGATCAGAAAAGTTTCAGCCTGACCCAACGGCTGAGGATCACCAGTTTCGATACCGGCTTCCATAAAATTCCGGTCATCCCATTCTATACCAAGGGAGTAGGGGATTCTTTGCAATTACTGGCTGCAACTTCTGAGCTGTTCCTGACGGTAAACACGATTCCGGTTGATACAACCAAGGTGTTTAAAGACATCAAGGGTGTTATGTCGCCACCTCTTTCCTTTTGGGAAGTATTCCGCTGGGTGTTGCTGGGATTGGTGGTTGCCGGGATTGCCTTTGGTATCTGGTATTATCTGAAAAAACGCAGGCAAAACCAACCTGTTTTTGTGTTGCCTTCGAAACCTCCGGTACCACCATATATTATTGCTCTTGAAGAGCTGGAGAAATTACGGCAGTCGAAGCTCTGGCAAACAGGGAAAGTGAAGGAATACCACACCCAGTTGACAGATATTCTCAGGGTATATTTAGAAAAAAAATACCAGATCCTGGCTATGGAGATGACGACCTGGGAGATCATGGAATCCATGCGGTCATACCAGGTCAACCCCGAAGCCAAGCGGCTGTTGCAGGAGGTGCTTGAACTGGCCGACCTGGTGAAATTTGCCAAGGAACAGCCATTACCCGTACAGCACGATCACAACCTGAAGCTGGCTGTTGATTTTGTGAACCTGACAATTCTTTCCGGGGAAGAAAACAAAGATGAACAACCACTGGTTGCAGCACCGGAAAATAAAAGTGAAGCGTTATGATGACCTATCTCCATAGCATAACCTTTGCCCATCCGGTCTTTTTCTGGTTATTTGGGGTCATTCCGCTGATGGTGGTTTGGTATTGGTTCAAAAACAGGAAAAACCAGGCTGAGATCAAGCTGTCCAGTTTTGAGCCTTTTGAAAACGTCCATATCACCGTCCGGCAGCGGATGCGGCATTTGCCATTCATTCTCAGGTTATTAACCGTAGGACTGATGATAGTGGCACTGGCGCGGCCGCAAAGTTCCAGCAGCCGTCATGATGTAAATGTGGAAGGGATAGACATTGTGCTGGCAAATGATATCTCCGGCTCCATGCTGGCTGAGGATTTTAAACCCAACAGGCTGGATGCGGCCAAGAAAGTCGCCACCGAATTTATTGAGGGACGACCGACCGACAGGATAGGCCTGGTTGTTTTTAGCGGGGAAAGTTTTACCCAGTGTCCTTTAACCACCGATCACGCGGTGCTTCTGTCGATGCTTCCCAAGATCGAAAGCGGTATGATCCAGGATGGCACGGCCATCGGGGACGGGCTGGCAACGGCTGTAGCCAGGCTGAAAGAAAGCAAGGCCATCAGCAGGGTGATCATCCTGCTGACTGACGGGATCAACAACATGGGTTCGATCGATCCTGCATCAGCTGCGGAAATTGCCAAAATGTACAAGATCAGGGTATACACCATCGGGGTTGGTACTAAGGGAACCGCCCCTTATCCCTTTAAAACGCCCTTTGGTGTTCAGTATCAAAACATTGAAGTGAAGATCGATGAAGACCTCCTGCAGCAGATCGCCCAGAATACCGGCGGGAAATACTTCAGGGCGACTAATAATGAAAAGCTTGAATCTATCTATAAGGAAATTGATTCATTGGAAAAATCCAGGATAGAAGTAATGGAGTTCAGAAAGAAATACGAGGAATACCTTCCCCTGGTCCTTCTGGCATTCGGAATACTATTTCTGGAAGGAGTGTTAAGAAATACATGGTTAAAGACAGTCCCCTAGGACGTTGATAATATTTTAAGCTGATATTCATGCCACCGTTCGCACATCCGTATTATCTGTATGCATTGGCGTTACTTCCCTTGTTTTTCATCGTTTTCATGTTTGTGATGCGATGGAAAAGGAAGGCACTCGG
>JAPLDE010000039.1:17372-38012 GCA_026391855.1 Bacteroidota bacterium
GGCACTCGGGCGTTTTGGCGATCAGACCCTTGTCAGGGCCTTGTTGCCGGACATGTCGAGAGGCAGGCAGTACGTGAAGTTCATTGTTTACCTGCTTGCGCTGGGCTTCCTGATCATTGCCATTGCTGATCCCCAGATCGGGTCAAAGCTGGAAAAGGGTGAGCGGAAAGGGATTGATCTCTTCATCTGCCTGGATGTTTCAAACAGCATGCTTGCCCAGGATATAAAACCAAACCGGCTCGACAGGGCAAAGAGCGCCATTTCGAAAATGATAGACGAGCTGAAGAACGACCGCATCGGGATCGTGATCTTTGCCGGTAAGGCCTATATTCAGCTACCCATCACCAACGACTATAGTGCTGCCAAGTTGTTCCTTTCTTCCATCTCAACAGAGATCATCCCCACCCAGGGAACTGCGATCGGAGAAGCTATTAACCTGGCAGTCAGCTCTTTCGATAATAATAAACATAGTAAGGCCATCATCCTTATCACCGACGGGGAAAACCACGAGGATGATGCTGTAGAGGCTGCCCGGGAGGCTACAACCAAGGGTATTAAGATATTTGCCGTGGGTATGGGTTTGCCGGAAGGAGCACCCATTCCTATCATAAAAAACGGCATGATGGCCGGTTTCCGGAAAGATAATGAAGACAAACCTATTGTTACCAAGCTCGATGACAAGCTTTTACAGGAGGTCAGTACGGCCGGGCAGGGCACTTATGTAAGGGCCGGGAATACCCAATCGAGCCTCGATAAAATTTTTGACGAGATCAACAAAATGCAGAAAACAGAGTTTGAAGCCAGAACTTTCAGTGATTATGAGGATATGTTCCAATACCCGCTGGGAATTGCCCTGGCGTTGCTGGTCCTTGAACTGCTGGTGCTGGAGAGACGGAATAAAATACTGGCCAGAATAAAACTCTTTGGATAAGATGACCATATTTGAAAGAGATTTGGGAAATTTGCCAATCACTATGAAACAGTTGTTTTTGTTCTTATTAACCACTTGTATGCTGACCCTGACTACCTTTGGTCAGGGGGAAAGACAGTATATCCGCAAGGGGAACAGGAGTTATTCTCAGGGTGATTACAAGAATGCAGAATTGAACTATTATAAAGCCCTGAAGGACAAACCTCAGTCGCCGACGGCCCAGTATAACCTGGGGACTACCCTTTACCGGGAAAACAACCCTGAGAAAGCGTCCAAAACCTTGTCGGAGGTGAATACAACCAATATGGATAAGATCAGCAGGGCTAAAGTGTATCATAACCTGGGTAATGCTTACCTGAAGGCAAAGAAATACCCTGAAAGCATTAATGCCTATAAGAATGCCCTCAGAAATAACCCCAACGATAAGGATACCAGGTATAACCTGTCGTATGCCATGCAGATGCTGAGAAAACAGCAGCAGCAACAACAACAGCAACAGCAGCAACAGGATAACAAGGACAAGAAGGATAAAAATCAACAGAATCAGCAGCAGCAGCAGCAGCAGCAACAGCAGCAGCAGCAAAAGCAGAAACAACAGATATCAAAGAATGATGCTGAAAAGATGCTGGAGGCATTAAAGAACAATGAGAAAAACACACTTGACAAGCTGAAAAAGCAAAAGGTGAAGGCGAACAGGGTAATTATTGAAAAAGACTGGTAGTATCGGGAAAAGCGCAATCATGATTATGAAGGAGACCATTCATCATAAAAGCCGGGCAGGACGAAACATAAAAAAGTTCGTCTTTCTGCTTATTGCCCTTGCTCTTTTTCTTGGGTTAAAGGCAGGGCATGCAGAAGAGATCAGGTTTTACATATCGGCACCAACTACAGTAGGTGTAGGGGAGCAATTCAGGGTGACCTTTACCAGCAATACGGCCGGAAAGGATTTCCACGGCCCCACCTTTAAGGGATTTTCAGTTTTGTCGGGTCCTAATCAGTCGTCAAGCTCCAACATTCAGTTCATCAACGGGAGCATGACCCAGTCTATCTCTTACACTTTCACTTATATCCTTACTACCGATAAAGAGGGGACCTATGAGATAGGTTCGGCCACTTTCAATATTGGCGGGCAGAATTTCAAATCGCAGCCGGTAAAGATCCAGGTGGTGAAAGGTAATGCAGCCCGTTCGCAGGGCGGGAACGTCCAGCAGGGCAGGAGAGGGCAGCAGGGAAGCAGTCAGGGAAATACAGGCGGCAACAATGCAGCAATTTCGGCAAATGACCTGTTTGTGAAGACCATAGTCAGCAAGCCGGAAGCCTACCAGGGAGAGCAGATACTAGTCACCCAGAAAATATACAGCCGGGTGAGCCTGGTTGGTTTCGAGGACATCAAATACCCGGCTTTTTCCGGTTTCTGGTCGAGTGAGGTGAAGATGCCGGAGCAGATCAGCCTGAAAAAGGAAAATGTGAACGGCGTGATGTATAATGTGGCTGAGTTGAAAAAGACCATCCTTTTTGCACAGAAAAGCGGAAATCTCACGCTTGAACCCATCAGTGTGACCGCTGTGGTCCAGGTGAGGACGCAGGGGAGGGCCAGGACGGGTGACCCGATGTTTGATAACTTCTTCAACGATCCTTTTTTTGGGTCGTCGGTACAAAATGTCAAAAAAGAAGTGAAGTCTGCTCCGGTCACCATTAAAATTAAACCCTTGCCTTCCAATGGGCAACCGGCCGATTTCAATGGTTCTGTGGGGACATTCAGCATTAAAGCTTCTGTTGATAAACAGGAACTTAAGGCCAATGATGCCATCAATTATAAGGTAAGTCTTTCCGGTAGCGGCAACCTGGAACTCATCGACAAGCTCAACGTAAAATTCCCTTCGGATTTTGAAGTGTATGACCCCAAGATTACCAAGAATATTGCGGCTTCAGCCGGAGGTGTAAGCGGGACCATGACTTTCGAATATCTGGTCATTCCCAGGAACCCGGGCAAATTCCGGATCGAACCCGTTACTTTTTCTTTTTTCGACCTGGCTAAAAAGTCCTATGTGAACCTTTCTACTTCCGATTTTACCATTAATGTAGGCAAAGGAGATGGGACCAGCGTCACCTATGCAGGAATGAATAAGGAAGACATCAAGTACCTCGGCAGCGATATCCGGTTTGTTAAGACCGGTAATCCGTTGCTGACCCTGATTGGTTATTCTTTCTTTAATACCTGGCTGTTCTGGCTGCTGGTTATCATTCCGCCGGCGTTGTTCACAATGGTGATGATCATCTGGAGAAGAAGGGTCAGGCTGCTGAGCGACAAGAGCCTGCTGAAGAACAGGAAAGCCACCAGTGTGGCGCAAAAAAGGCTGAAGAAAGCCGGTGAACACCTGCGTAAAAAAGAAGAAGAGGTCTTCTACATTGAAATTTCCCAGGCTTTATGGGGTTACCTGTCTGATAAACTGTATATCCCCCCTGCCAGCTTGTCGGCCGAAACCGCCGAAGAAGCCCTGCTTAAGGGAAAGATCCCTGAAGAGCTGGTCCGGCAATACCTTGACACAATCCGGAATTGTGAATTTGCCCGTTTTGCCCCGGGACAGAAGGAAGAGAAAATGGAAACCCTGTATCAGCAGGCAATGAAAGTAATTACCGCCACAGAAAAGGAATTAAAATAAGCGCGTATGAAGAGGATTGCCCTATTTCTGTTGCTCCTTGCCGGATTAACCCCGGCCTTTTCACAGGATAACCGTACCCCGTTTGATAAAGCGAATCTGTTGTTCAAGGAGAAGAAGTACGATGCGGCAGCTAAAGAATATGAGAAAGTGGTCCAGAACGGTTTTGAATCGGCAGCCTTGTACTTTAACCTGGGCAACAGCTATTTCAAAATGAACAATATCCCCATGGCCATCTGGTATTATGAGAAGGCCAGGAAACTCAACCCGTGCGATGAGGATATCATTTTCAACCTGAAACTGGCCAACACCAGGATAACCGATAAGATAGAATCTATACCCGAGCTGTTCTTTTACCGCTGGTGGAAGGAAATCAGGGGGTTATTCTCCCCTGACGGCTGGGCAAGAATTACGATAGTGACCTTTTTCCTTTTCTTTTTATTAGCTGCTATCTACCTGTTAATGAAAAAGGTAGTAATCAGGAAGATCTCCTTTTGGCTGTCGATGACCTTACTGCTGATCACAATATTTACCTTCACCTTCGCCTGGCAAACGAGCCAGCTCCGGAAGATCCAGAAAGAAGCCATCATCTTCGCCCCGGCAGTCAATGTTAAATCCTCTCCTGATGAAAGCAGTGTCGATCTTTTCGTTCTCCACGAAGGCAGCAAGGTGATCATTACCGATAATCTCGGCGACTGGTATAAAATCTTTATTGCCAACGGAAGTGTTGGCTGGATTCCGGCTGAGACCATGAAGGTAATCTGATAATGAGAAGGATAGGTCTGATCTCAGACACCCATTCAAGTCTTCCTTCCGGATTGCCCCTCTTTTTTGAAAATGTGGATGAAATCTGGCATGCCGGGGATATCGGTAATCAGGGAGTAGTGGATGCTTTGCAGGCCATGAAACCGATGCGGGCGGTATACGGTAATATCGACGGGGCCGAAATAAGATCGCAATTTCCTGAATATCTGGTATTTGATATAGAAAAAGTAAGGGTGCTGATTATTCATATAGGGGGCTCCCCTCCAAAATACAATCGGGATTCCCTGGCGCTCATCAAAAGAGAAAAGCCTCAATTGTTCATTTGTGGTCACTCCCATATTCTGAAAGTCATATACGATAAGACTAATTCATTGCTGCACATCAATCCCGGTTCTGCCGGTAAGTATGGCTGGCACAAGGCCATCACTTATCTCCGGTTTATCATTGATGAAGAAAAGATCAGCGATCTGGAAATCGGGCAGGTTGACAGGAAATAAAGAAAAATCGATGACCGGAAAACGGGATCTTAGCGTAAACGGTCGGCCGACCTGACCAGCATTTCATCCTTACGGATGCTCCTGTTGGCCAGTATCTGAAAAATGATGGAAACCAGAGGGAAATAAATCCCGATGCTTTTAGTGTATACAGGTGAAAGGCCCAGTTTCTGCTCAATAAGTGAATGCGCATAATAAAAGATAAGGCCTACCAGGATAATATTAATGAAAACACTGATTCTTAATAACTTAAGTTGACGCACCCGGTTTTTGTAAAGGGAAAGGATATACCCGGTCATTACAATGAGGACTGAATTCAACAAGCAGAGCGGGAAAGCAAAAAACCAGGAGAAAACTGCCACAGGTTCAGGTGAAATATGTTTAAACCCGGTAAGAGTAAAGCGGTAATAGCCAAGGTCAGAGAAAAACTCTGCAAAAGGGAAAAAAAAGGTAAGAATGCAGGCCAGACAGGCCAGTAAAAGAAATACGCTCTGAATTCGTTGCAACATCGCCTGGATTTTTTTTGCAAACCTACTGGAATCTTACCAAATACACAATCAGAAGGCAAAAAATATTTGTACAATTTCGGTTTCCGGATTGAAATCAGCAGGCATTTAAAAGTGCTGAAAATGAAACATTTTTCTTCTTTTCTTGTTGTATAGTTTGGTTTTTGATTATATTTGCCACAGTATTTCCCAATATTTCTTTTTTCTTACATTTTCTTAGGGAAAAAGTTTTACCCAAATTACATCCCGGATTGCCTTTCGAGTTATTCAAAAACATATCATATTACTATTAAGCGGTATTAAACCAACAAATCTTTCATGTACGACATTCTTTCGTTAAACGAGAAAACCCTTCAGGATCTGAAGGACATTTCCAAAGAGCTGGGATTGAAAAAAGTTGACAAACTCAGTAAACAGGATATTATTTATAAAATACTTGACCATCAGGCACTTAATCCATCTCCTGATCTTCTTGAGAAAGAAAAGGAGAAAGTTCCCAAGAAAAGAGGAAGGAAACCCCAGGGGAGGTCTTTCAATAATGAGATTAAGAATGGAAGCCAGGATAAGCAACGGCCGAACCGCCCGCGATTGCCTCAGGAGACTAAACCATTTGAAAAGCCTGTTTCTCCGAAGTTCGAAGAATTGGAGCCCCTTTTCGATATTGAACCAGATATCCTGATTGAAGATGAAACCCTGATCATTACTCCGAAGCCGGAAAAAGAAGATGGATCTCAGCTGATTCGGATCGATGAAGTGATTGATAACCAGGCTTTATCTGTTTCAGAACCTGGTAAGGGAGACGATGTTCCATCACCGCCTCAAAGGCAAAAAGGATTTCAGCGTCCGGAATATCGTAACAAAGGCCCAAGAGATAATAATTTCCGGACCTATAAACAGCAGGATAATACTGATCGCCCGGACAGGACTGAAAAACCGGAAAGAGCAGAAAAACCGGAAAGACCGGAAAGAACTGAGAGAACTGAGAGACCTGAGAGACCTGAGAGAGCTGAAAGAATTGAAAGGATTGAAAGAACTGAGCGGCCTGAAAGAGATGAAAGAACTGAAAGAACTGAAAGAACTGAAAGAACTGAAAGAACTGAAAGGACTGAGAGCTCTGAAAGAAATGAGAGAACAGAAAGACCGGAAAGAACCGAGAGGTCTGAAAGACCAGAACGGAAAGAGGAACTGGCTGCCAATGAGCTCGACGGGGCTGTTGCAGCCGAGGGCGTATTGGAGATCATGCCGGACGGGTATGGATTTTTAAGGTCTTCGGACTACAACTACCTGAGTTCTCCGGATGATGTCTATGTTTCACAAAGCCAGATCAAACTCTTCGGATTAAAAACCGGTGATACCGTAATGGGCTCCATCCGGCTGCCGCGGGAAGGAGAAAAATATTTTCCGCTGCTGAAAGTCGATTTTATTAACGGCCGCAAACCTGAAGAAGTCCGCGACCGCATCACCTTCGATTTTCTGACACCTCTTTTCCCGGAGAAGAAATTCAACATCACAGGCCACCAGGGTTCCACTCTTTCAACCCGGGTCATTGACATGTTTGCTCCCATCGGCAAAGGACAACGTGCCCTGATCGTTGCTCAGCCTAAGACAGGTAAGACAGTGTTACTGAAAGAGATAGCTAATGCCATTGCCGCCAATCACAAAGAAGTGTACCTGATTGTGTTGCTGATTGACGAGAGACCTGAAGAGGTAACCGATATGCAACGAAGCGTACGTGCAGAAGTCATTGCCTCCACTTTCGATGAACCGGCAGACAGGCATGTGAGAATTACCAATATTGTGCTGGAAAAAGCCAAACGCCTTGTTGAATGCGGCCACGATGTGGTTATACTACTTGATTCCATCACCCGGCTGGCCCGTGCCTATAACACCGTGGCCCCGGCTTCCGGGAAAGTCCTTTCCGGGGGAGTGGAATCTTCAGCCCTCCAGAAACCGAAACGTTTCTTTGGGGCAGCCCGTCAGATCGAGTTCGGCGGATCACTCACCATTATCGCCACCGCCCTTATCGATACCGGCTCACGCATGGATGAAGTGATCTTTGAAGAGTTTAAAGGAACCGGTAACATGGAACTTCAGCTAGACCGAAAGCTGTCAAACAAAAGGATATGGCCGGCTATTGATATCGTCGCTTCAAGTACCAGAAGGGAAGAACTCCTTATCGACAAGGAAGCCATGCAACGGATATGGATCCTGAGAAATCACCTGGCAGACATGAATCCGCTGGAAGCTATGGAATTTCTCAAAGAAAAGATGAAGTATACCCAAACCAACGAGGAATTCCTCGTCTCGATGAATTCTTAGCCAATACTTCAGAAAACCAACCTTTATTTCACACTTTTGATCCCGCCGGTTTCGGGATAAAGGATAATGTGGTTGGTGGAAGAGGGAAGGGCTGCAGTCTGTCCAAGCTGGTTTATAATGAACTGCCCTGTAAAAACGGTCTGGTTTCCTACAAAGATCCTGCATTCTGCCATATTGGGGATCCGGTAGACCAATCCTTCATATTTTTTTACACTTTTATCAGGTTTAACACTAAAGGTGGGAAATCTCAGGGTCGGCGTCACTTTTATGGTGATCATCCTGCTTCCCTCGGATGCTTCCTGCTGAATGCCCGCAGTCTCATTGATATACGCCAGTAGTTTGGCTGTACTGTCACCAGGCTCAGGTAAAAACGAGAGCGTGAAATTCTTAATCTCTTCACGGCTTGTCCCTGTAAACAGTTTAACCAGGTTGTCTTCCAATTCGTTGAGCTGGTCCATCATCAGGCGGATAGTCCCGTTTTCATAAGTAATTTCCTGGTAACCGCTGGCAAGCTTCTGCCTGTTTTCCCTGATGGTGTTCAGGGTTTCCAGCACTTCCCTTGCCTGGTCAATTCTTTGGACCTCAACCGGGTCCATTTTGAAAACGGGTTTTCTCAACGGAGCCTGAATCGCTGAATCAATCCTGACAGGCTGCTTCTCCTCCTTCTGAAAAGCAGCCTTATTCAGGTAATACACGGGTTGGGGTTTCTTCTCATTTTTTTCAAAACGACTGTCCATTCCGAAATTCCGGCTGTTCTCCACGTAAGGGTTCTGGCCGGCCTCCATCGATGGCCAGTTTATCGAACTTAAAAATCCTTGCGGGGTATAGGTAATGACCAGGGGAGACTTCCTCAGGTACGGAAATGTTTTTTTCTGCTCAATGAGAAAAACCTGTCCGGGATCGGGCTCTTGTTCCGGACTCACATGGATGGCAATTATTTCATAAGTCACTGAATTCTTGCTGATGGCATTATCTATTCCCAGGAATTGCCGGGCATATTCAGAAAACAATCCTTTTTCCCTGGTTATTTTGGACAAGGTCACATCAATGGTTAGCCGCGTACGAGGCAGAGAATATGTAATTCCCTCTTTATGAACGATCAGGAGGCTGTCGTGAAGGGGGCTTACCTTTATCTGACCAATGGAGACCAGGGGAATGAAAAGGAAAATATATAATATTTTAACAGAAAATCTGAAATACTTCATGTTTGGACCCAATTTTTATAACAACGAATGTGCTACCTATGCAAAGATAAAAAAAACGGCCGAATGTGGGTTATATTGAGAACTCCCACAGAAAATGATAATTTATCGGTGTAAATTTGCCCCATTCGGTTCCCTAAAAATATTAATTATTGTAAGATCATAATGACTAGAAATACATTTATTCTGATGTTGGCCGGATTGCTCATATGGGCAATGTTAAGCAGTTGTGGTTCCTCACAGGACCGGTCAAAATCAGAAGGCACTTCCTATAATGGTACGCTAAGTTTTTCAGGAGCGTTCGCTCTTTACCCCATGGCCGTGAAATGGGCCGAAGAATACATGAAACTTCACCCCGGTGTCAGGATCGATATTTCAGCCGGTGGTGCCGGGAAGGGAATGACAGATGTGCTTACAGGCATGGTTGAAGTGGGCATGGTCTCGCGGACGATCAATCCCCAGGAAAAGAGCAAGGGTGCGTACGAAATAGCCGTTACCCGCGATGCTGTAGTCCCCACCTTTAATGAGAAAAATCCATTCCGGAAAGAGATACTGTCAAAAGGACTAACCCGGGAGAAATTCCAGGCGATCTTTCTTTCAGCCGAGTCTCCTACCTGGGGCCAGATGCTGGGTAACGGATCCAGTCAGAAAATAACGGTTTACACCCGTTCAGATGCTTGCGGGGCAGCCGAGATGTGGGCGAAGTTCCTGGGAAAGAACCAGGAAGCTTTGCAAGGGGTAGGCGTTTTCGGCGACCCGGGAATCGCAGATGCCGTGAAAGCAGATGCCAACAGCATAGGGTTCAATAATATCAACTATGCTTATGATATCAGCTCAAAGAAGAAGTATCCTGGGTTAGAGGTTGTTCCTGTTGATTTAAACGGAAATGGCAGCATTGAAGCTGCTGAAAATTTTTATAACGATTTTCCCTCCCTGCTGAAAGCGATCAAAGAAGGGACATATCCTTCACCCCCGGCACGTGACCTGTATTTTGTGACCAGGGGAAAACCAACCAACCCGGTTTTGACAGCTTTCCTGACCTGGGTGCTTACCGATGGACAAAAGCTGTTGGAAAGCAATGGCTATATTGCGCTATCACCGGAACAAATCCAGGGTGAACTGAACAAGATCAAATAGTCTTTTCATGGGTTTTTTCCAGACAAAACGTAATCTCCGTAATAATATCCATCATGGCTGGATGCTGATATGCCTTGTTTTGGTGATCCTGATGCCGCTTATTATCGGGTTGGGGCTGTATTACAAGTCGTATCCTATCCTCAGCACCCATTCCCTGGCGGAATTGTTGTTTTCCTCCAGCTGGCATCCCCAATCCAATAAATTCGGGTTGCTGCCCTTTATCCTCAGTTCTTTATGGGTCACACTCATCAGCCTGATCATTTCGGCGCCAATCTGTCTTCTGACGGCAATTCACCTGACACAATATGCCAGGAAATGGGTGCTCAGACTAATGCACCCTGTCATCGACATTCTGGCGGGAATTCCTTCTGTGATCTTCGGTGTATGGGGAATACTCATCATCGTCCCTTTCGTGTCAAATGTTGTCGGACCTTTATTTAACAAACACCTGTCCGGATTCAGCATCCTCAGCGGTTCCCTGGTGTTGTCGGTAATGATTATCCCGTTCATCCTCAATATTTTAATTGAAGTTTTCAGATCTCTTCCCACCGAACTGACCGAGGCAGCCCTTTCAGTGGGTGCCAGTAAATGGCAAACCGTTAAATATGTTTTGGTGAAAAAAGCTTTCCCGGGTATTATCTCGGCATTCGGACTGGGCCTTTCACGGGCTTTTGGGGAAACCATTGCCGTGCTTATGGTAGTGGGGAATGTAACGCGTATCCCAACAGGGGTTTTTCAGCCGGGTTATCCCCTTCCGGCACTGATCGCCAACAACTACGGAGAAATGATGTCGATTCCCCAGTATGATTCAATCCTGATGTTTTCGGCCCTGGTGTTATTTGTCATCGTAACCCTGTTCAACCTGGCTTCCCGCATCGCCATCGTCCAGGTGGAGAAACACCATTAATAGCTTAGTAATGACATGACAGACAGACGAATACGAATAATAGAAGAAGGTTTTTTCAGGGTGCTGATGTTCTTTTCCACCAGCGCGATCGTCATGGTGCTGTTGCTGATCATCATCAGCATACTGGTGAAAGGACTTCCTTCGCTGTCGTGGGAAATGATCTCCCAGACCCCCAGGGGAGGTTTCTATTTCGGCAAGGAAGGAGGGATACTGAATGCCATCATAGGTTCTCTTTACCTGGCGGGGGGTTCAACCCTGCTTGCATTTGCTGTCAGCCTTCCTGTGGCCCTTTTTATGAACGTTCACCTGGTAAAAAAAGTCAAACTGGTTAACACCGTCCGCTTCCTGCTTGACCTGCTCTGGGGCATCCCCTCCATCGTTTACGGAGCCTTCGGGTTTACCGTCATGGTATACCTGGGATTGAGAACTTCACTGCTGGCAGGCATTATCACGGTAACCCTCTTCATTATTCCTATTATGATCCGGGCAATGGATGAAATCATGAAAACTGTACCCAGGGGACTACTTGAAGCAACTTATTCGCTGGGTTCCACACGATCGGAAACAGCTTACCGGGTATTTTTCCGGCAATGCTTTTCAGGGATTATCACCGCCATTCTGCTGGCCTTCGGCAGGGGAATAGGGGATGCAGCCTCAGTTCTCTTTACCACAGGTTATACCGACAGAATACCCACATCTCTCAGTCAACCCACGGCTACTTTACCCCTTTCCATCTTTTTTCAGCTTTCTTCCCCTATAAAAGAAGTTCAAAACAGGGCTTATGCCTCCGCCCTTATCCTGACTATTATAATACTTATTATCAGTGTGTTGGCCAGGGTTTTTGAAAGACGGTATTTTAAACATAAGATCAATTTCTGATGGATACACCGGTCAAAATAGATATTAAAGACCTGAATCTTTTTATAGGGAAGAATCATATTCTCAAAGACATAAATGTCACTATTCCCGAAAAGAAAATCACGGTGCTCCTGGGTCAGTCGGGATGTGGCAAAACTACCCTGCTGAAGAGCATGAACCGCCTGATAGACCTGAATAACCAGGTAAGAGTATCGGGAAGTATCACCATTGATAACGAGGACATTCTGCATACCCGTAAGGATATCACCAAGATCAGGAAAAAGATGGGATTGTTGTCGCAGCGGCCGTATCCGTTGCCGATGAACATCTATAACAACATCGCTTTTGGCCTGAGGATAAGCGGAAGGAAAAACAGGATCAACCTTGACAAGAGGGTTGAAAGGTATTTGCGGCAGGCTCATTTATGGGATGAGGCGAAGGACAGGCTTCGTGATTCGGCTTCTTCCCTGTCGATAGGGCAGCAACAGCGGCTTTGCCTGGCCAGGGGGCTGGCCGTGGATCCCGTGATCATCCTGGCCGATGAACCTACTTCCGCCCTGGATCCTATCTCCAGCATGGCCATCGAACAAATGTTCACCGAACTTAAACAGTCCTATACCATCGTGCTGGTTACCCATATCCTTCAGCAGGCCCTCCGCGTTGCCGATTATGTGATCTTCATGTACCTGGGTGAAGTGATCGAACAGGGTCCTGCCCATGAGGTGTTTACTAACCCTAAAAATGTGGTGACCAGGCAGTTTATTCAGGGGAATTTCAGTTGATTTGATGATTTGATGATTTGGAGATTTGGAGATTTGGAGATTTGATGATTTGGAGATTTGATGATTTGGAAATGAAGGTATTTCATTAATATTTTGATAAAGTATTTAAAATGAGACAATTGTACTATTTTTTCTTTGTTGGGTCCCTGTTGCTTTTTACAATAGATTCTTTTGCACAGTTTTCGCTCAGCGGTGAATACCGGCCGCGGTCCGAATACCGCGACGGGTATACCAGGTTGCCGGATTCATCAACAACACCGGCTTATTTTGTGAGCCAGCGGATCAGGCTTAGCTCAACTTATTCCAACCGGAATATGACGTATCGCCTGACCCTTCAGGAAGTGAGGGTATGGGGTGATGAAAAGACCAAATCGAAGACAGCCACCCTTAATGTGTATGAGGCCTGGATGGACTGGAAACTCGCTGACAGTCTGAAACTTAAAATTGGGAGGCAGGAGCTTGTTTATGATAACGAAAGGATATTCGGGAACAACAACTGGACCCAGATAGGGCAAGCCCATGATGCTATCGTTCTGAAAGCCCGCTACCGGGGTTGGAAAGCAGATGTGGGAATGGCTTTCAACCAGTCGAAGGAGAATACTTTCGGAACCAGCTATAATAATGAAGAAAGCCCTATAGAAGGGAATTATAAATCACTGAATTTTATATGGATAGAGAAGAGTATTCATTCTTTCCGATTTTCCGTGTTTGAAGTGGCCGATGGCTTCCAGAAGTCCCAAACCACGGCCACCACCTACCTGAGGAGTACATCCGGAGCCAACCTTTACTATACCCGGAAAAAGGTAACCCTGGCCGCCCGGGCTTACTATCAGCTGGGTCAGACCCAGGGCGGGCAGGATATCCGGGCTTTCTACCTGAATCCTGAGGTGACTTATACCGTTAATAAGACATTGACTGTCAATCCCGGGGTGGAGATCATTTCCGGCAAGGATTATACCGATGCTTCATCAGACGAATACAATAGTTTCAGCACCTTATACGGAACCGGACATAAATTCACCGGTCATATGGATTATTTTACCAATTTTCCTGTCCACACCAAGCTGGCCGGACTCGTAACCCCTTATGTAAGAGTGATCTGGAAGTTTTCTGAGAGGACGAAATTCGGCCTCGATTACAATTATTTTGCGTTACAAAATAACTATGTCAGGCCGGGGCAAACCGAGCCGGTTGACAAAGCTCTCGGTTCTGAGGTTGATCTGAACTGTTCCATCAACTTTCCGGGTGACATTAACCTGTTTTTCGGTTATTCCATTATGCTGGCACAGAAATCCATGGAATATATTACCGGAGGAGATTCAGGAAAACAAGGGCAATGGGCGTTTCTGATGCTGACCTTGAAACCAACACTTTTCAATTCTTCCAGATAAAATGCTGATTGTGCCGGGTGTGTAATGATGTCAGATGTCAGATGTTTGATGTCAGATGTCAGATGTTTGATGTTTGATGTCAGATGTCAGATGTTTGATGTCAGATGTCAGATGTTTGATGTCAGATGTCAGATGTCAGATGTTTGATGTCAGATGTTTGATGTTTGATGTTTGCCGAGTGCCGACTGCCGACTGCCTACTGCCAACTGTTAACCGCCTGGTAACGTGAACGATAGGACATGCTGTAGCATGTCCCTACGAAATTTTGCCAACTGCCAACTGCCAACTGCCGACTGCCAACTGCCTACTGCCAACTGTCAGGGTTTCCAGCTTATTATTTATCACGAAAACAGCATTTCCCTGTATTTTGGAAGTGGCCAGAGTTCGTCATCAATAAGCAGTTCCAGCTTGTCGACCCGTTTGCGGATGATTTCGAAGTGGGGGAGGACCTTATCGCGGTAAGCAAAGGCCTTGTCTGCCGGGTCGTCGATGCGGTTGGCGGTCTTTCTTTCCTGAATCATTTCATCCACATGGGTTTTGATTTCCATGATATGGTTGGAGATATCCTTGATGCTTTGGATCTGGTGGTTGGAAAGCCGGCTGTATGATTTGGCATCCAGCACCTCCTTTAATCCTTTCACGTTTTCTATCAGTCTGTTCTGGTATTGGATGGCTACCGGGATGATGTGGTTGGTAGCCAGGTCACCCACTACCCTGGCTTCGATCTGCAGCCTGAGGGTGTATTGTTCATAGTGTATCTCCTGCCTGGCCCTGAGTTCCCTTTCTGTAAGGATATGGTTATCGGCAAAGAGGCTGATCACCTCCGGACGACTGAAAACAGACACGGCTTCCGGCGTATTGTTTATGTTGGGCAGCCCTCTGCTGGCGGCTTCTTCGGTCCAGGCTTCCCCATAGCTGTTTCCTTCAAAACGTATCTTTTTTGATGCAGTGATATACTTTTTAACTATCTGTAATACAGCGTCTTCAGTTGAATTTCCACGGTTTGTCAATGTATCTACCTCAGCCTTGAATTTTTTCAGCCGGTCGGCCAGCATCAGGTTGAGGGCGGTCATAGGCATGGCACAGTTTAACGATGAGCCTACTGCCCTGAATTCAAATTTATTCCCGGTAAAGGCAAAAGGGGAAGTACGGTTACGGTCGGTATTATCCTGGAGTATCTCAGGGATCTTAGGCAGGTTAAACAACAGTTTCTCCTTTGTTTTGGTATGTTTTACCAGGGTGTTTTCGCTGGAAGCCTCAATTTTATCCAGGGTTTCGCTGAGCTGTGACCCGATAAAGGCCGAGATGATGGCCGGGGGTGCTTCATGGGCGCCCAGTCTCAGGTCGTTGCCGGCTGAGGCGATAGATGCCCTTAGCAAACCGGCATGGTCGTCAAGGGCTTTTAAGATATTCACCAGGAAAGTCAGGAAACGGAGGTTGGATCCCGGTGTCTTACCGGGAGACAGCAGGTTTTCACCAGTGTTGGTCATCAGCGACCAGTTGTTGTGTTTCCCGCTTCCGTTGACGCCGGCAAAGGGTTTTTCGTGAAGCAGCACGGTCAGACCGTGATGCGGTGCGATCTTCTCCATCAGGTGCATCATCAGCTGGTTATGGTCGACCGACAGGTTTACCTCTTCGAAAACCGGGGCACATTCAAACTGGTTTGGAGCCACCTCGTTATGCCTGGTTTTCACCGGGATACCCAGCCGGTGGGCTTCGAATTCCAGGTGTGACATGAATCGGGTAACCCTTTCAGGGATCACCCCGAAGTAGTGGTCGGCCAGTTGCTGGTCTTTGGCGGATGAATGGCCGAAGAGGGTCCTTCCGGTAAGCACCAGGTCGGGGCGGGCATGGTAGAGGGCTGTATCCACCAGGAAATATTCCTGTTCCCAGCCCAGGGTAGCCACCACCTTGTCGGTATTGTTATCGAAGAGCCGGCAGATAGCTGTAGACACCTCATCCAGGAAGTGAAGGGTTCTGAGCAGGGGAGTCTTGGTGTCGAGGGCTTCCCCGTTATAAGAGACAAAGATGGTAGGGATACAAAGCGTATTGTCCATCAGGAAGGCCGGGGAGGTAGGGTCCCAGGCGGTATAGCCCCTGGCTTCGAAGGTGTTCCGTATCCCTCCGCTGGGAAAACTGGAAGCATCCGGTTCCTGCTGGATGAGTTCCTTCCCTCCGAAACTCTCTATCGCTCTTCCGGGCTCCACCGGGTTGATAAAGGCATCGTGCTTTTCGGCAGTGGCGCCGGTAAGCGGGTGGAACCAATGCGTATAATGCGTGGCACCGCGGGAAATGGCCCATACCTTCATCCCTGCGGCTACCTGGTCGGCTACCCTGCGGTCGATTCGTTCGCCCCGGTGAATAGCATCCTGTAAGTTAATGAAGGTCTCCTCCGGAAGATATTGCCGCATGGCCGGTTGATGAAAAGTCAGCTCACCAAAATACTCAGAGGGTCTGCCTGACTGAGCAGACCGAAGATTTTGCATAGGGTAAAGTTAAATGCATATAACTAATTGTGATAAGCATTTAACAGTTTCAAATTGCCCGATGTTCAATCCGGCCCTGAATTGTCAGTAAGTAAAAGAAATAGTGAAGATTATAATACCTTGAAGGCTACCTGGTAGTAGTTGTTGACTGCCCCAAGAAGTTCAAATTTAGTGTAATAGGATTCCCTGAAGATATTAAAGGCAAAAAACTCATGGTTGGGGACATTGAACTCATCGAAAAAGATGATATCGTCTTTTTTCAGATAAGGTGCCAGGGTTGTCAACACAAAAAGGGTTGAAGAAAAGAGGTCTGCATCCAGCATGATCACCTTTCTTTTATCACAAATATCATTCTGTTTTACAAAATCGAACAAGGTTTCCTGGAAAAGCCCTTTAACCAGGATATGGCGATACCCTTCAAAATAAGGCAGGTCAGACAACATATCTCCTTTTCTGTATGTTCCCCATTGTTCCGGTAAACCCTCGAAAGTATCAAATCCATAATATTTTGAATCCGGGTTTTTATTGGCTTTTAGCCACCAGTCGAAGGAAGTGCCGCCGTAAACTCCGAATTCCAGGTAACTGATCGCAGGTTCTCTCAGGTTCTCTTTGTCAGCTATTGCCTGGTACAGGTTGAATCTATCATTGAAGTTCCGGACTGCTTTGTAAAAGTCATTGATAACCAAGTCTTTACTTTGGTTGTTAATCCATTTTGTCAGTTTTAACAGATTTGATAAAAACAAGAAAGGACCACGTAAAAAGCCGAGATAAACACCAGGTCTTATCAGGAGAATAAAGCCTTTAATAAAAGAATTGACTTCACGGATTAACCTTTTCATACTTTGGGTTTGTTGTGAATCGCAAATATAGATAATAAAGTCTTTTTACGGTTGAATTTAATCCTGAGGAGCTTGTAAGTATATGGCTGTTTTTTTATGTTAAGAGTTAGCCATTTTTAAAGGAAATTTATTTTATATTTGGTACAAATCAAATATAAGTTCATCTAATCTCTACTAAACGTGAAAATGCTTGTATTTGTGGTGGTTGGCCTGTTTATCGGATTCGTTTCGTATTCCCAGGATACCTTGATTCTTCAGCCTGGTCCGCTAAACGGAAAAGATGCAGATATCAGGGATGATTACCCGTATAATCCTTCCCCAACGAGTCCTGATTTTATTGCCAATGCCTGGACCGTAGGTGGTATTCCATTTATTCAACGATCGCTTATCGAGTTTGATCTCTCAGCTCTCCCGGCCAATTCCATACTTATCAGTGCAACATTATCTCTTTATGCGAATATTTTCACCGGACATTTTCAGCATCATTCCAGTCTTTCAGGGTCAAACAGATGTTATCTCAAGAAAATTACCGAACCCTGGAGTGATCTGACAGTTTGCTGGAGTAATCAACCCCAGACCACTAACCTTCATATGGTAATAATACCTGAATCGATCAGTCCGCTGCAGGACTATCCTGATATTGACGTCACCCAGCTTATCCAGGATATCCTGGATGATCCTTCTGCCGGGTTTGGATTTCTATTTCAGTTAGAGACCGAAGAGCTCTACCGGTCGATGATCTTTGCTTCCAGTGATAATTCAGATCCTGATCTTTACCCTAAGCTGACAATTGTCTATGAGGTTGAACAATCAACCCAAATCGTTTCACAAGGTTGTTATATTGGGAATTATTCTTTTCAATTAGCAGATACTGCTCAGGTTCAATCGGTTATTTGGAGTTTTGGAGATCCGGGCTCATCAGCCAATCAATCAACTCTTTTAAATCCTTCTCACACATTCGATATTGCAGGGACGTATGTAGTAACTGTCACCGTCACTTATCATTCAGGACAGATACAGGAATACCAAACTACCGTCATTATTAATGAAGGACCCGACCTGATTGAACCTTCTCAACTCCTGCTATGTGAAAACAATCCATTAAGTATCAGTATTCCGGGTAGTTACTCAAATTATATATGGAGTAACGGTCAATCTGCTCCGGGAATTACCATTGATTCGCCCGGAATGTATAGCGTTACGGCAACGGCAAGTAATGGATGTGTCATATCAGATTCGGTGCTTATTACAAGTCCGGCTCCTTTATTTTTGTCAATCGGTTATGATTCAATGCTTTGCATAGGTGAGACACTGCAGGTAAAACCTCTGATCACCGGGCAATATGACTCGTTGGTCTGGAATGACGGTTGGGATAATATAAACAGGAATATAATCAACACCGGAGAATACACGCTGAAATTATTCTATTCCTGCGGAGAGGTGTCAGACACCATAAATGTGGATTTCGGGGATTGCGAGTCAGAAATTTGGTTCCCAAACTGTTTTACACCCAATGGAGATGTGGCTAATCCATATTTTTTACCAAAGTACAAGAATATCACGGATTATGAAATGGTTGTGTATAACAGGTGGGGCCAGTTGATTTTCACCACTCATGATTTGGACAATGGCTGGGACGGAACCTATAAAGGGAGTGAATGCGCTGTCGGAGTTTATTTTTATATGGCCACCTTTACACTGAATCGGGATCTTCATCCAGTAAGACAGATGGATAAAGGGTCTGTAACTTTATTAAGATGAACATTAGTATATTAACTGCTTGATACCTAACAATATGGATCAATTAATGAAAATTTAGGTTGTCATGATCTATTATAAAAACGATGATAATAATAACTTCTAATCTAATCCATTGAAAATGAGAACAAAACTTTTACTGAGTTGCTTAGTCTTCCTGACGCAGTTTTGCGTTTTTGCTCAAACAACTATTGTAATCCGACCCCCGATCGGAGCCGGTAAGGATGCAGCAATACGGAGTGATTTTCCCACAACAAATTTCGGAGATGTAGGAGATTTTATTGCCAATGCATGGACTGCAGGCGATCCTTTCTTTATGCGCACTTATTTTGATTTTGACCTTTCAGTGCTTCCTGCCGGAGTTTTAATAACGAATGCCACATTGTCATTATATGGTAATAATGGTTCTGGGCATCACCAGGCAAGTTCCGGATCGAATGAATCCTGGATAAAAAGAGTAACCACTCCATGGGATGAACATACAGTTACATGGAATAATCAGCCACAAACAACCGGTTTACATGCTGTTACTATTCCTCAATCAAGTTATCAGTATCAAAATTACCCAAGTATTGACCTAACCCAGTTAATCCAGGATTACCTTTTAAACCCGGAATCCAGTTTTGGAATGGTATTTATGTTAAAGACAGAACAAACTTACAGGTGTATGTTGTTTTGCTCCAATGACTATGGTGATTTAAGTATTACACCAAAACTTACCATAACTTATACATTGCCCTGCAATACATTAGAAGGTTCGGTCACCTATGCTAATGCTGGTTCTACACCCCTTGCCGGTGTTAAGGTTAAATTGATAAGAGATGGGAATGTGTTGGCTGATAGCACGTTGACCAATGAATCAGGTCATTATTCTTTTACAGTCTGCACTCCCGGAAACTATACAGTTGTTCCGACCTGTACCCTTCCGGTAAATTACATCAATGCAACAGACGCGCTTATTGCATTAAAACACTTCGTTGGGATTACTACGCTGGAAGGAGTATTCTTCAAGGCCGCTGATGTGAATCAGGACAATAGTGTGAATTCAACAGACGCTATGATGATTCTTCAGAGGTTTATTCAAGACATAAATACTTTCCCTCCGGGTGACTGGTGTTTTGAGAACCCTGAAGTTGCTCTGCCTGATCCAAATCCAGTGGTACTTAATATTAAAGGACTCTGTTACGGAGATCTGGATGCTTCCAGGGTTAATCAATAGAAACAAATTGAATAGAATCTGATTTCAGGTGCAATCCGGGAGGGTTTCTTCAACCCCTGTCAGGGCTGTGAAGTGATTGGTAGCTGTTCTGTCCGTGGGCTGCACCCACGGTTATTCAGATGGGACCCTTTCAGGGCCCGGTTGGTAATGATAAACCAGGACCCATCTTAAAATCAACATAAAGAAGCACACCATGTGTTATTTTCAGTAAATATCTGTGAATGAACGAATTATGGACATTGTTTACTCAATTAAACCGGATTTGAAACGAAAATGGTTTGTTGAAATATCACAAACAGGCAGTTTTTGTCTGTTGAAGATTTTATTACCAATTTCTGCCACGAAGTGGCTAAATTTGAATAACCATAGGTGTAAGCCTATGGCCG
>JAPLDE010000083.1 GCA_026391855.1 Bacteroidota bacterium
TTTACCTCTACAAGACCATTTACGGGTCGACAACGGATGTTAACGGGTATTTCGTCATATCATCCATACCCCCGGGCACTTACAACCTGATGGTCACCTACCTGGGCTATGATACGCTGAGGGAGACCATTACCGTTAAAAATGGAGATATCATCAGCAAGAAGTTGTTTCTGCAGCAAATGAACATCATGCTGAAAGGATTCCAGATCTCTGCTGAAAGGCAGGAGTCGAAGACAGAGACCAAGACATCGGTTGTAAAAATTACGCCCAGGCAAATAAAGATGATCCCCACCATCGGAGGCCAGGCCGATCTGGCCCAGTACCTGCAGGTGCTGCCCGGGGTGATCTTTACCGGTGACCAGGGGGGGCAGCTTTATATACGCGGAGGTTCACCCGTTCAAAATAAGGTGTTACTGGATGGCATGATCGTGTATAATCCTTTTCATTCCATCGGCTTATTCTCTGTGTTTGAAACAGATATCATCAGAAATGCCGATGTGTATACCGGAGGGTTTGGAGCCGAATACGGCGGCAGGATCTCGTCGGTGATGGATATCACTACCCGTGACGGGAATAAAAAAGAAATTGCCGGTAAGGTCGGTGCCAGTATTTTCGGAGCCAGGCTGCTGTTGGAAGGACCGATTAAAAAACAAACGGAAAATTCCTCCAGCAGTTCGTCTTTCATTATGAGCCTGAAGAATTCATACCTGAAAGAAAGTTCGAAAGTTTTTTATAAATACGTGGATAAGAATGGATTACCATACAATTTTACCGACATTTACGGGAAAATGTCTTTTAGCACCGCCAACGGAAGCAAGCTGAATTTTTTCGGTTTTAATTTCAATGACCAGGTGAATTATCAGGCTGTTTCCGATTTCAGCTGGAATGCTGCAGGAGGGGGTACCAATTTTATCATCATCCCTGAACGGTCTCCTGTTCTTATCCAGGGGAATTTCTCCTATTCCAAGTATAAAATGACCTTACAGGAAAGTGACGGCCTGCCAAGGAGCAGTGAGATCAGCGGATTCAACAGCGGGTTGAATTTCACTTACGTCTTTAATAAGGACGAGGTTAAGTACGGGTTTGAACTCCTGGGGTTTAAAACCATTTTCGATTTCTTCAATTCAGTTGGAAGAGCGATCGACCAAACCCAGAACAGCACTGAACTGGCTGGCTTTGTAAAATACAAGATGACCAGGGGGAAACTTCTTTTTGAACCCAGCATGAGGTTACAGTATTATGCTTCGCTTTCGGATATCTCTTTCGAGCCCAGGCTGGCCATGAAATACAACGCGTCATCCCACCTGCGCTTTAAATTTGCCGGAGGATTTTATTCCCAGAACCTGATCAGTGCCAGTTCCGACAGGGATGTGGTCAACCTGTTCTACGGCTTCCTCTCCAGCCCCGACAACCTGGTGGAGACCTTCGACGGGAAAGCGGTTAAACACAGTCTTCAGAAATCGCAACATGCCGTTTTCGGTGTGGAATTTGATCCGCTAAACCATGTCACCATCAATGTGGAAGGATACTACAAATATTTCCCCCAACTCATCAATATTAACCGGAATAAGGTTTTCGACGACTCCGGTGATTATTCCGACAAACCGGATTACCTGAAAAAAGATTTCATTATTGAAAAAGGCGATGCAAAGGGAGTTGACCTATCGATCAAATATGATTACAACCGGTTTTTTGTGTGGGCTGTTTATTCCCTGACCTATGTAACGCGTTATGATGGTATCGTTCACTATGTCCCCCACTTCGACAGGCGGCATAATGTTAATATCGTTACCTCATACACGGCCGGTATGGACAACCAGTGGGAGTTCGATCTGCGCTGGAACCTGGGTTCCGGGTTTCCATTTACCCCAACAAAGGGAAATTATGGCAATATCTCCTTTACCGGGGGTATCATGACCGACTATACAGTTGTCAATGAACAATTGGGATTGATCTACGGTAAGATCAATTCAGGCAGGCTCCCCTACTATCACCGCATGGATATTGATATTAAGCGCAGGTTCAAGCTCAGCCTGGAAAGCACCCTGGAAATCGACTTCAGCGTGACCAACGTCTATGACAGAAATAACATCTTTTATGTCAACAGGTTAACTTCAGATAAAATCTACCAGTTGCCTATCCTTCCAAGTATTGGGCTGAACCTGACTTTTTGACACCGAAGGTGGGATTTTAGCGTTTAAAGTAACCGCTTGATAACGTGAACATTAGGACACAATATATCGTGTCCCTACGAAATTTTGCCGACTGCTTACTGCCCACTGCCGACTGAAAAGCTGTCAGTTCCCCTCCTGAACCTCAAGTTTGAAGCCGGTACCATGAACATTGAGAATGTTGATGCTGTCATCGTCTTTCAGATATTTTCTGAGTTTGGTGATAAAGACGTCCATACTGCGCCCGATGAAATAATCATCATCGCCCCAGACCAGTTTCAGAGCTGTTTCCCGTTTCAGCAGCTGGTTTTTATTGATCACAAGCAACCTTAGCAGATCAGCCTCCTTGCGGGTCAGGTGCTGGGTTTTGTCACCAAATGACAACGACATATTGGAATAATCGAAACGGAACCCTCCCAGTTCGTAAGCACCCTTTTCCGATAACTGTTTCAGGTTCAGATTGTTGACCTGACATCGCTTCAGGACAGCATGCACCCTAAGACTCAGTTCTTCCGTACTAAAGGGTTTGCAGATGTAGTCATCACATCCAACCTTGAATCCCTGGATGCGGTCTTCTTTGAAAGACTTCGCTGTGATGAAAATGACAGGAATTTCCTTGTTTATCTTACGGATCTCCTCGACAAGGGTAAAACCGTCCTTCTTTGGCATCATTACATCAACCAATACCAGATCGAACCCCTGCCGGTAAAAAACAGAGAGCCCCTGCTCCCCATCGAAACATCTTACAATCTCATAGTCAAGCATTTCCAGATAATCCTTCAACACTTCACTGAGATTGGGATCATCTTCAACCAGCAGAATCTTAGCTAATTTCCCCTTCATAGTCGTCATTTTGTTGACCTGCCTCCCCGAATGGGAAAAAGAGATCGAATCTCGTTCCCTTCCGGAGTTCACTGTGCAGGGTAATGTTTCCCAAATGTGCTTCTACCATTGTTCTGGCATAATATAAACCAAGTCCAAATCCTTTTACATTATGTATGTTCCCAGTGGGTACACGGTACAGCTTTTTAAATATGTGCTTCTGAGCTTCCTGGCTGATCCCTATACCTTTGTCCTCAATTGATATTTCTATTCCTCCGTTCATATTCCTGGTGCTGATCGTTATTACGGGAGGATCAATCGAATATTTCTGAGCGTTGTCAAGAATGTTGAAGATGATGTTGGTAAAATGGTCCTTGTCGGCATAGATGACTGTTTTTTCGGCATCAAACTTTGAAATAATAAAACCTTCTTTTTTCCTGACAACAATTGCAAAACTTCTTAAAATACCTTCCAGTACCCGGTGAACATCCATTTCACTCTTTTTCAATGTAAACTCACCTTTATCTAAAACAGCTATTTGAAGAACTTGTTCAACCTGTTTCTTCAGCCGGTTAATTTCGTTCACAATAATACTCCCGTACCGCTGCGTTTTCTCAGAGGATTCACTTACAGGTGGCTTCATCAGCATCTCTCCTGCCAGGGATATGGTGGATATCGGTGTTTTGAATTCATGGGTCATGTTGTTTACAAAGTCGGCTTTCATCTCCGAGAGTTTCTTTTGCTTCGACAAAGTATAAATAGTGGAAAAGAACCCGATGATGACAACGATTAAAAAGAGAACGGAGAACACCAGCCAGAGGCTCATGCTTTGCATAATAAGTGATTGTCTGTCAATAATATATATTCCTAAAACATACGATTCCTTATTATAAACACAGGTAAGTGAAATAAAAAGGGGAGAGGCCACCAGCTCTTTATGATAGGAAGATGAAGAGGCAAAAATAAGCTGACCCTGGTTTTTGCTGTAAATTCCATACACATAATCTTTGTTTACCATCATGTGGGAGAATTCATCCTGTATAATTGAATCGAGCACTTCCGGGCTGAAATTGCTTACCAGGGAGGTGTCGGCCATTCCGCAGATCATACCGCAGCCGCCCTTTACAGTTACCTTTTGAAGGGTGTCATTTTCAACCAAATGATTCACCACGCTTTTCAATCCCAGCGCCACCCTGTGGTTAAGTTGCTCATCCTTGAGCTCCACCGCATTTTTTACCCAAAAAAGCTGGGTGATTATGATGCCGATGAGGGAAAGGGAAGTTAGAAAAACGATGAAGGTGCTCCGTTTTTTCTTCATGGTACAAAAATACTCATTAACTGTCAGATAACCGCTACCTTTGTTAAAAGTGGCTGATCATGCGGAAAATTCGCTTCAACCTTATTGACCCGGGGCCTGTCGCGTCGACTCAACAATATCTGCTTGAACTGGCTGTAAAGAAACCGCTTCCGGAAGGGACGCTGATTGCCACCCTCAATCAGACAGCAGGGAAAGGCCAGCACGGAAACCAATGGGAGAGTGAAGCCGGGAAGAATCTCTGTTTTAGCTTTCTCCTGCATCCGGGGTTCATGGCACCTTCCGAACAGTTCCATCTCAACAAGATGGCATCACTGGCTGTCTGGCATTGCCTGTCGGGCATTCCCGGCATCCGCTCCGTATTGTCAGTGAAGTGGCCAAATGATATCTATGTTGAATCCCGGAAGATCGGCGGAATACTGATCACCAACTCCGTTATGGGGAACAAGATTACCCAAACTATAATCGGTATAGGCCTGAATATCAATCAGGAAGTGTTTTCACCCGCTTGCCCTAACCCAACTTCTCTGTTGCTGGAATCGGGCACCCTGCATGATCCCTTTGCCATTCTTGATCTGTTTTTGAAATCCTTTCAGCAGGTTTACACCAATTACCTCATTGACCCTGAAGTAATTAATAAACAGTATCTCGAAGTGCTTTACCAATTCGGGCAAGAAAAATATTATGTTATTGACAATCAAAAGGTTAAAGGACGTATTACCGGAGTATCTGAATACGGAAAACTTCAACTTGAAATCAGGAGTAAAGGCCAGGTTGAATGCGATATTAAAGAGATACAGTTTCTCTAAAAACCCGGATTGCAAGCGAATCAGATGTTTCCTGATTCGGCCAGTTCTTTCAGTTTATCGACCAGCATGTTGACGAAATTATTCAGGGGGGCTTTCGCCATCATGGCCATCATGGGATTGAGGTCAGCATCGAGGATAAGCCGGGTATTTGTATTTTCCGGGTCGATGGCTTCAAACTTCCAGGTCAGGTTCAGTGACACCGGCGTACCCCCGGCAGCAGTGACAATCAGGGTATGATACGGAAGTTTTTCGGTGATCTTCAGCGAAATATCTGCCATACCCTGAATATTAAAGGAGCAGGTATCCCCGGTGGATTGCCATTTGCTTACCTGGGGCGGCATCAGGTGTTGAAAATTATTAAAATTGGCCAGGTAGGTAAAAAGTTTCTCGTCAGAGGCAAGAATGCTCACTGAGTTGCTTACAATGGTTGTCATGCCTCTATTTCCCCCATTCTGACGGGTTTTCTTTCCAATCCATCAGAGACTGCAGGTCGGCATCAGAGATGTACTTATTCATTAATGCCTTCTTAATGAGCACATTATAATCGGTAAGCGTGATCAGTTTCACATTCGCCTTTTTGAAGTTTTCGATAGCCGAAGGAAGGAGGTAAGAAAAAATGGCGATCATTCCTTTTACGACGCATCCGGCTTTCCTGAGGGCATCAACAGCTTCCAGGCTTGATTTGCCGGTGGAAACAAGGTCTTCAATGACTACCACCGACTGCCCGGTTTCAACCACCCCTTCAATTTTATTCTCAAGGCCGTGTTTTTTAGATTCAGCCCGGACATACACGAATGGCAGACCGAGTTCCTGGGCTACCAATACTCCATGGGCAATGGCACCGGTTGCCACACCGGCAATGACATCAACCGAAGAAAATTCATCATTGATGATTTTTGCAAACTCCTGGCGGACATAAGTCCTGATCCTGGGATACGACAGGATTTTCCTGTTATCACAGTATATTGGCGATTTAATACCCGAAGTCCAGGTGAAAGGATGATTCGGGTCAAGTTTTATTGCTTTTATTTGCAATAAAAATTCGGCAGTGGAAAGTGAAGTATTATCCTGATTATTCATGGCACAAAAGTATAAAATATTCCTGAACGAAAAGTGTTTGACGCTGAACCAGCTTTCATATGGTGAAATAATAGAAAATTCTGGCGTTTTGGCGGGTCCTCAAGACTTTATTGCCGTTTTAAAGACATTAAAGAACGAGCCCGATAAGGAAAATATTACTTCATATACCTATTTGCCGCTTATCAGCCTGTTGCCCGGCGAATTCCGGCTGGTAATGGCAGCAGGAGGTCTGGTTTACCACCCGTCATGCCAGGTATTATTTATTTACAGACATGGAAAATGGGACCTTCCAAAGGGAAAATTAAAAAAAACCGAAAGTCTTGAGGATTGCGGGATCAGGGAAGTTTCGGAGGAAACCGGCCTGACCGGGCTGACAATACGGGGTTTAATCGGTACCTCTTACCATATATATTTACACAAAAACAAACAATTCCTGAAAGAAACCTTCTGGTATGACATGCTTTACGAAGGAACGGAACAACCTGTCCCTCAAGTTGAAGAAGATATTACAGAAGTAAAATGGTTTAACCTTGAAGAGTCGTTGAAAATCATCAACCTGAGTTACAGAAGCCTTCAGGACCTGGCCGTCACACATATCAAACGGCTAATCTCTCAGAGATAACTACCTGTTAATAAGAATTTTCTGGTTGCGGTGCATGTTCCCTGCCCGGAATTCAATCATATATAGTCCATCAGGGTTCCCCTGCAGCGATAAACTGGCAGAAGAATAACCCAGATTGGTCATTCCTTTTTCTTCTTTCACGAGCCTTCCTAAGGGGTCAAAAATCCTGAGGGTAAAGGGCAATACTGCGTTGGCAACAAACGCTGCATTCACTATATAATGGCTGCCCATAGTAATCTTCACCCAGGTGTCCGATCCTTCCGTACAGTTGGTATACCTGATCCATTGATCTCTGAAAATATTGACCATTCCATCCACATCTGTCTGCTTCAGGCGGTAATAGGTGATGCCTGTATTGGGGAAATCGTCGAACAGGTCATAGGAGATATTGCCACTGCTTCTCAGTTGTCCGGGAATTCTTCCGACCTCAGTCCAGTTCATCAGGTCAGGGCTTTTTTCAACTGTAAAATGATCATTGTTCTCCTCGTTGGAGGTGGTCCATGAGATTTTCACCCTTCCGTCGAGGCATTCAGCGTCGAAAGCAATCAGTTCAATAGCCAGCGGACCCCAACTGTCAGTGGATTTCCCAATGATAAAATCGTGGAAAGTATTCATCTGATCCATATACACCGTGATGGGGTTTGAGCCTGTTCCCGATTGTGAATTAAAGGGATAGATACCTTGGGCAACCCATGGGTTTCCGCTGTCGATCCTTTTAATCACGGCATGTTGCCCGGCCACCGTTCCGCCATTGGTTTGCCCTCTTTCGGTTAAGGTAAGCTTGAAAACGGGTGAAGAGTACCCTGCATTTGGCGTGATCGACCAATAACCGGCGTTCAGGAAGGAGGAAATATAGGAATACTTAGCCATCGGGTTGGCAAGAGGGTTTGAAACCGGGTTCATCACATCAGGAAACACATAAATAGTACCGCTGGCAGGATGTTGGGGAGGAGCACCCTGGGCTCCGGCCACAAAAAAGGCGTTCACATAATTCATCCCGCTGATACTTGCGAACTTAAGCTGCGCCAGTTCGTAATTGGCAGTCGTTCCTACCGGAAGGTCATACTGACTGGTACCGGTCATATACCTGCGCAGGTTACCTACAACATATTTATTCACATCGTAACCAACCAGTGAACCCAGCGAGTTATCGGAAATAATAAGATAAGAGGTGTTGGTGAACACTTTTCCGGCGGTGAAGGTAAAGACCTGCCTGACTTCTTCATCAATGCCCAGAGAAACCCCGGCAGCGTTGGCCAGTTCAACATTGGTAAACTTTGTGGATGAGATTCCGCTCATCACCTGCTGGGAGGTCCCTTCCAGTCGCAACAGTCCGTTGGTGGCATTGTTCATGATATTGGACGTGCTCTCATTATTAGTCCAGTTACCGTCCAGGTGAATTGTCCCAAGAAGGGTTAACCGGCCTCCGGTCATATTTGTAAAATCACCCTGGATGTAGACATCCTCATTGGGTTTCACATGGAAAACTCCTTTGTTAAAAATCTGGGCAAAGCTCACTGTTATAGGGAACAGCATAATAATAAAAATACCCAACCCGAAACAATGAGAGGATTTCATAAATCACCAATTATAACACAAAGATAATAAAGAATTTGCGGATCCGGCATATTGATTTGTCAAAACTATTTCACCATCGATTCAATCCAGCGGTAAGTGATCTCTATCCCGGTCCTGAGCGGTTGTGAAGGAGCCCAGTTAAGTTTTTGACGGATAAGGGCATTGTCGGAGTTCCTTCCTCTCACACCAATCGGGCCTTCAATATTCTTTACCCTGATATTCCTGCCCGAAAACCCGATGATCATATGAGCCAGGTTGTTGATGCTGATCATTTCTTCGGAGCCGATATTCACAGGGCCCGGGAAATCTGAATCCATCAGTTTTCTGATGCCGGTCAGGCATTCATCGATATAAAGGAATGAGCGGGTTTGCAGGCCATCGCCCCATACTTCAATGGACCCTCCGTCGGGGGTGGTGGCAACTTTGCGGCAAAGGGCTGCAGGAGCCTTTTCCCGTCCGCCGGTATAGGTGCCTTCAGGGCCAAAGACGTTATGAAACCTGGCAATCCGAACATCCAGGTCATAATTCCTGTGAAAAGCCTGGTAAAGGTGCTCGCTGAAGAGTTTTTCCCATCCGTAATCGCTGTCGGGAGCCGCCGGGTAAGCAGAATCCTCGGCACATTTGGGATTGTCGGGATCCATCTGGTTATACAGCGGATAAATGCAGGCAGAGGAGGAATAAAATATCCTTCCCACCTTCCTTTTTGTTGACTGATGGGCAATATTCACGTTGATAAGCGACGAATTATGCATTACATCGGCATCGTTCTCACCAGTAAAGATATATTCGGCCCCGCCCATATCCGCAGCCAGCTGGTATACCTCATCAAAATGCTGATCGAGAACCTCCTGACATATGAGCGGATCCCTCAGATCGCCGATCACAAACTCATCGGCAGCCGATTTGGAAAACTCCGGTAATTTTAGATCCACTCCCCTGATGTGATAACCTCTTTTATTCAGGAATGTTGCCAGGTGGCTGCCTATAAACCCTCCTGCTCCCAGTATCAATGCAGTCTTCATCGATTTTATCATTAAACCTAATCATTTTTTCAACAGCCAAAGGTAAAGAGAAAACTTAAGTACATCCCTGTAATACAAAAACACAGGCGACTGTTTCACCCTCCTTCCGGAGGTAACTGTTTATACATTCACTGCCTGTTCCCCGTAAAAACAAATTTTTGTATTTGAAAAACCTTATTTTTGCATGCGTTTTGGAAAATCGGCTTGTAGAAGTAACTCACTGATATGTTTGCATTTATACAAGGAAATCTGGTAGAAAAAACCCCCACTTATGCAGTTATTGATTGTCATGGTGTGGGTTATCTTCTTCATATTTCCCTCAGTACCTATTCAAAAATACCTGAATCAGGAGATTGTAAACTCTTTGTTCATCAGATAGTTAAAGAAGATGCCCACCTGCTGTATGGTTTTGCCGATCAGGACGAACGGGTGATTTTCAGGCATCTGATCACCGTCCAGGGAGTTGGTTCCAATACAGCCAGGATGATCCTTTCATCGATGTCTGTTTCCGAAGTATTAAAAGCCCTTTCACGTGGCAGTGCCGCTGATTTTCAATCTGTTAAGGGAATTGGTGCAAAAACTGCACAGAAAATTATTCTGGAACTCAGAGATAAGGTTGGGAAAGAAGACTTTCAAAGTGAAATTTTTGTTCATTCAAACAATACCACGGGGAAAGAAGCGTTAAATGCTCTTATTCATTTGGGATTCCCAAAAAATCAGGCCGAAAAGGCTGTTAATCAAATCATTAAAACCACCGGAGAATCGGTCGCTCTGGAAGATTTGATTAAATCAGCCCTAAAAATATTATAACTGAACTTGTTTATTCACAAAGATTACTTTGGATTTTGGAGAAGGCCCTAAAAAATATTCTTTACTCAGTCAGTTTTTTATTCTTCATTTCATTTGTATTCGGCTCTGCGCTTGTTGGGCCGGCATCTCCGTTCAAGCCTCTTCCACCTCCTCTTCCCGGACCTGACACCACCCTTCCCGATACAACCCACCTGATCTGGCCCATTCAACAGCCCGATCCGGTATTCAACGGTGAACAACCCGCCTCCCCTCTTTACCTGAGCGACCCGAAAAATGTTAACAACTCGGCTGAATACGATCCAACCTCCAACAGCTATAATTTTAACCATACTGTCGGTAAAAATAATGTCGCTCCGCCCGACAATATGTCTTTTGAGGATTACTTAAACTATGACCTGAAGAATTCTGTTAATAACTACTGGAAATCCAGGTCGTTAGCCCAGGGAGGCGACAAAAGAACAGGCCTTATTCCGGCGCTGAAGATTGGTGGTGAAGTATTCGACCGCATCTTTGGCGGTAATACGGTAGACATCCGTCCTCAGGGATCGGCAGAACTGACCTTTGGCATCATCTCCAACAGGCGGGATGACCCCAGCCTGGATATCCGCCAGCGAAGAACCACCAATTTCGATTTCCAGGAAAAGATCCAGATGAGCGTAATCGCCAAGATTGGAGATAAAATTGAGTTTAAAACCAACTACAACACCGAGGCTACATTCGAATTCGAAAATAAACTGAAACTTAAGTACGAAGGAAAAGAAGACGAGATCATCAAACTGATCGAAGCCGGGGATGTCACCCTGCCTTTGAACAGCACCCTGATCACCGGTAGTCAGAGCCTGTTCGGGATAAAAACTAAACTCCAGTTTGGGAAGACCATGGTGACTGCTGTCTTTTCACAGCAAAAGAGTGAAAGTCAAACCATTAATGTTGAAGGAGGGGCTGAAACACATCCTTATAAGTTAACGGCCGACCAATATGAAGACAACAAGCACTTTTTCCTGAATCAGTATTTCAGGGATAATTATGATAAGGCCCTTGCCACTCTTCCCATCATCAACTCCCCTATTAATATTACCAAGATTGAGGTTTGGGTAACGAACATCGGGCCGGCCGTTACCGATAACAGGAATATTGTGGCTTTTGCCGACCTGGCAGAGTTGAAACCCTATAACCACAAGATCAGCCCCTCCCTGGGCCAGCCGCCTTTTCCTTCCAACCGGTCGAATGACCTGATGAAACTACTTGATACCGCCAGGATCAGGAACATCAATACGGTAACCGATTACCTCTCCGGCGTTATTGGTTTTACTTCAGGGGAAGATTATATGAAGATTGAAAGCGCAAGGAAACTGAATACAACTGAATTTACCTTTAATACCAAGCTGGGCTTTATCTCTGTCAATTCTGCCCTGAATTCAGATCAGACCCTGGCCGTGGCTTACCAGTATACGGTGATCGGCCAGGACAGCGTGTTCCAGGTCGGTGAATTTTCAGACCAGGGTATAACTACACCTAAGTGTCTGGTTGTTAAATTATTGAAGAGCACTTCGGTGAACACCAGGCTCCCCATGTGGAAGCTGATGATGAAGAATGTATATGCCATTGGCGCCTACCAGGTGAACAAAGAGGATTTCATGCTGAATGTGTTGTACTCCGGTAATGACAATGGTATCCCGACAGGGTATCTGACCGAAGGGAATGTATCCGGTAAGCCGTTGATCCAGGTATTAGGTTGCGATAACCTTGACACCCAGCTCAATCCGCCGGGTGACGGAGTGTTCGATTTTATCGACAATGCTGCCAGAAACGGTGGTACGATCAATGCCTCAAACGGAAGGATCTATTTCCCAACCCTGGAGCCATTTGGTAAAACCTTACGGACAGCACTGGGAGACAACCAACTGGCTGACAAATACTGTTATGATTCGCTGTATACCATGACCAAAAACGGTGCACAGCAATACCCCGACAAGAATAAGTTCACCATCGAAGGCCGTTACAAATCGGCTTCCGGGTCCGAAATCCCGCTGAATGCAATGAATGTGCCCCAGGGATCAGTAAAGGTTACTGCCGGAGGTATTCCGCTTACTGAAAATGTTGATTATACCGTTGACTACACCCTGGGCCGCGTGAAGATCATCAACGAAGGTATCCTGAACTCAGGTACACCCATCAAGATCTCCCTGGAGAATAACTCCATGTTTAATATACAGACCAAGCGGTTGTGGGGTATCCATGTTGATCATAAGGTGAACAAGGATTTCAATGTGGGCGGCACCCTGCTGAATCTTACCGAAAGACCGTTGACACAGAAGGTCAATTATGGCGATGAACCCATTTCCAATACCATAGTCGGGTTAAACTTCAACTACCAGAAAGAATCGATGTTTATCACCAAACTGATTGATAAACTTCCCTTTTATTCCTCCAAGGTTCCTTCCAAGATTACCATCGAAGGGGAGGTTGCCGATTTTATCCCGGGACACTCCAAGGCCGTGGGAAAATCCGGAACTTCCTATATCGATGACTTCGAAGGCAGTAAATCCACTATTGACCTGAAGAATATCGGCACCTGGTTCCTGGCCAGTACCCCTCAGAGCCAGCTCGACCTGTTTCCTGAAGCTGCTCCCAGCACAGGAATCGTTTATGGTTTTAACCGCGCAAAACTGGCCTGGTTCATCATCGATCCTATTTTCTACGACAGGAGCGGCTACAACCAGAAACCTTCAAACATCACCAAGGACGAGATCTCCAAAAACCTGGTCAGGGATGTGCTTGAAACTGAAGTGTTTCCTAACAAGCAGTCGCAGAACAACATACCCATGAATCTGCCGGTTTTCAACCTGGCCTACTTCCCCCTCAGAAAGAGGACCTTACAACTATGATGTCCAGGGAGTCCCCGGAATCTCAACCGGACTGGAACCCAGCGGTTTACTGAAAAATCCGGATACTCGCTGGGGCGGTATCATGAGGAAAATAGAAACCAGCGATTTTGAGGCTACAAACGTGGAATACGTGGAATTCTGGATGATGGATCCTTTCACCGATAATGTAGATCAAAACAATAAAGGACAACTTTATATTGACCTGGGAGATATTTCAGAAGACATTTTAAGAGACTCCCGCAAGAGTTTTGAGCAGGGATTACCCACTTCTTCCACAGTTACCAATGTGGATACTACTGTGTGGGGGAGGGTTCCAACGCTTCCCGCCCTGGTCCATGCATTTGACAACAACCCTGATGCCCGGCCATACCAGGACGTAGGTTACGACGGGTTGGGAGATGCCGATGAAAGATCCTTTTTCAGTAACACCTATCTTAACCGTATCGCCAATACCTTAGGGACCGGCTCAACGGCTTATACACTGGCCGATAAAGACCCATCCGGGGACGACTTCCACTACTTCAGGGGAGGGGATTATGACAAAGATACTTCCGGTAAATTTGCCAGTGTTCTCGAAAGATACAAGAATTATAACCAGGCTGACGGTAACTCCCCCTCCGATTCCCAAAACCCGGAAACCTACCCTACCCAGGGTACCAACCTCCCCAACGAAGAAGACATCAATAAAGACAATACCTTAAGCGAAGAAGAAAGATATTATCAGTACCGTATCGACCTGGATACTTCAAAGATGAAAGTTGGCATGAACTATATAGCCGATAAATATACGGCTGAAGGCATCCCGCTGGCTAACGGAGGCACCGGTACGGTTACCTGGTACCAGTTTAAAGTTCCCATTGCCAATCCCGACAGGGTTGTTGGTAATATACAGGATTTCAAGTCGATACGGTTCATGAGAATGTTCTTCAAGGGATTCCAGAAACCTGTTGTCTGCCGGTTGGCTACCTTCGAACTGGTCAGGAGCGAATGGAGAAAATACCGTTACCAGATCCTGGCCCCGGGCGAGTATATTCCTAATGATGAAAACAGCCTGACCTCCTTCGATATTTCGACCGTCAGCATTGAAGAAAACGGCAAAAAAATTCCGGTCCCCTATGTAGTTCCTCCGGACATTGAAAGAGAAATCAACCTGGGCACTACTAATCTACAGCAGCTCAACGAACAGTCGATGGTGTTAAAGGTTTGCAACCTCCTCGACGGCGATGCCAGGGCAGCCTATAAAACTTCCGATTTCGACATCCGGAAATTCAAACACCTGAAGATGTTCATTCATGCCGAAAAGGCCTATGGCGGCACGGATGATCCAAATCCCAACAATGATACCTATAACAAAGGCGACCTTAAAGTCTTTGTCAGGCTGGGCTCTGACTTTACCGATAACTATTACGAATACGAGATCCCGCTGACTTTCACTCCATGGAATACCAGTGCCACCGATGTTTATACTATCTGGCCGAAAGACAACAACATGGATATCGAACTGGATAAACTGGTTAATGTTAAGCAGGACAGGAATGTGGAGATGAGGAACCCCAATTCGACCATTACCATCAATACCCCTTACGAAGCCTGGGATGGCCAGAACAAGATCACGGTGGTGGGGATGCCGAACCTGAGCGAGGTGAAAGCGATCATGAAGCACCGATGACGGTAGGGCCAAGTGCGCGGAGATATGGGTAAATGAGCTCAGGTTGACGGATTTCGACGAAAAGGGAGGATGGGCCGCCACAGCCCGCATCAACACCGCTCTTGCCGACCTTGGGAATGTGGTCATTTCAGGATTATATAGTACCGCAGGCTTCGGAAGCATCGAACAAAAAGTCAATGAACGTCAAAAGGAAACCATTGCCCAGTACGATATTGCCACAAACATTGAACTGGGAAAACTTCTCCCTAAGGGAACAGGACTGAAGATCCCCATGCATATCGATTATTCCGAGAAAAGGAGTATTCCTGAATATAATCCCTTAAATCCCGATGTGCTTTTTAAAGATGACTTGAACACTTATACTACCAAGCATGAAAGAGATTCTATCAAAGCCATCACAGTTGACATTACCCGCAGAAAGAACATCAATTTCATGAATGTCAGAAGGGAAAAAATTGGTGAAAATAAGAAGAATCATTTTTATGATGTTGAAAATTTCGATGTAACCTATGCATTCTCAGAGATTTACCATAGGAACATCGATATTGAGTATGACCTGAAGAAAACGTATAAGGGAGGACTTGGATACAACTTCACCAATAATCCCAAGAATGTAAGGCCCCTTTCAAAAGTGGGATTCCTCACAAAATACAAAGCTTTACGGCTCATTTCCGATCTGAACTTCTATTATGCCCCGAAACTGTTATCCTTCCGGACCGATATGAACAGGGAATATTCCGAAAGAATGATGAGGAACAAGAGTACTGCGGATATCATCATTTTCCCGACTTACATAAAAAAGTGGGACTGGACCCGCGTTTACGATTTTAAATACGACCTCACCCAATCGATACGTATTGATTTCCAGGCCAATGCTGCAGCTTATATTGATGAGCCGCCGGGAGTGATCGACAAGAGTTCGCCTACCTACCAGGCATACAAAGACAGTATCAGGAAAGAAATTCTGGATTTTGGCACTATGAATTCGTATACCCAGTCCATCGACATCAGCTATAACCTCCCTATCAATAAGATCCCTATCTTCTCTTTCTTAAGCATAACTACCTCATACGGCGGAGATTATAAGTGGACTGCCTCTCCCAAGTCTATCCAGGACAGGGTCGGGAATTCCATTGAAAATGCCAATACCAAGCAGATCAACGGAAGCCTTAACATGACCACCCTGTACAATAAGATTCCTTACCTGAAGAAGCTGGGCACCGACAACAACCAAAACCCAAAAGGGCCGCCGAAGAAGGGGCAGAAGGACATTAAGGACAAAACACCCGCCAAGCAGAGCAACACCCCCGAACCGGATACGGCCGGAGTAAAAAAAGAAGGGCCTCCGCTATGGAAGCTTATTACCGATAATGCCCTCAGGATACTGATCAGTCTGAAAAATGCCTCCATCACCTATAACCGCGGAGAAGGTTCAGCGGTGCCTGGATTCGTTTATTCTCCTGAGATCCTTGGTAACAACTGGAACAAGAATGCTCCGGGATCGGCTTATGTGTTCGGTTTTCAACCCTCCGGACCCCAGGATTTTGAACAGTGGTTATCCAAAGACAGCGTCGTAAATTCAGCATATATGACTAAACTGAATGAAGCCCTGAACGTTAGGGCAACGCTTGAACCCTTTAACGATTTCCGCATCGAGATCACCGGTAACAGGACCTATACCGAAAATCACCAGGAATACTACACCTTTGACCAGATCAATAATAAGTTCAAGTCATCGGCACCCATGAACACGGGAAGCTTCAGCATCTCCTTCCTTACCTGGAATACTGCTTTCTTTAAAGATACCAAGGAAAACAAATCACAGGTGTTTGAAAAACTGAAGGAATACCGGAGTGAGATCGCTTACCGGCTGGCCAACCAGAATCCGAACTGGAATAAGACGGTAACCGACAGTACCGGTTTCCCAAAAGGATACGGACCCACCTCACAGGAAGTCCTTATCCCCGCCTTTATTGCCGCATACACCGGCAAAAACCCCGGCTCTGTCAATATGGCTACCTTCCCAAAGATCCCTATGCCTAACTGGAGGATAACCTACACCGGATTGTCGAAGATTGCTTTCTTTAAAAAATACCTGAAATCCATCAACATTGCCCATGCCTACCGGTCGACATACAATATCGGCGGATTTACTTCCAATATTCTGTATGAGGAAGAAGACGGCTTTTCGGCTAAAATGAACGCCATCAACAATTACATGAGCAAATACGACATTGCCCAGGTATCCATCATGGAACAATTCAGCCCGCTGATCGACGTGGATATGACCTGGAACAACAGCCTGATGACAAAGATCGAAATAAAGAAAACCCGTAACCTGTCGCTGAGCTTTGTTAACAATCAGCTTACAGAAACAAGCAGCAACGAATTTATCGTCGGACTTGGCTATCGCTTTAAAGATGTGAGCTTTACTGTAAAACCGGTCGGAGGTGGAAAAAAGACCAAACTCAAGAGCGACCTGAACGTAAAAGTTGATTTTTCAATAAAATCCAACAAAACCATCCTCCGGAGGATCGATGAAGATGTTGACCAGATCTCTGCAGGCCAGAAGGTGCTGTCAATCAATACTTCTGCCGAATATATGGTCAACCAGCGGTTCAATATCCGGCTGTTCTTCGACAAAGTCATCAACAACCCCTTTATGTCCTCGCAGTTCCCCAATTCAACCACCAACGGCGGTATCAGCCTTAGATTCACGCTTGCACAATAATAATCCCGAACACTTAAACACCTGACCACCCGAACACTTTTTTTTTTACTTTTGGTAAAAATATCTGCACAATGAAAATACAGGAAAACTACTATTACACCAAAGATCATGAATGGCTAAAGGTTGTAGGTAATGAAGGGTTTATCGGGGTCAGCGATTTTGCTTCCCACGAACTGGGCGACATCGTTTATATCGAAGTGGAAACTGTGGGTGAAACCCTCAAAAAAGGAGAATCCTTCGGAACCATCGAAGCGGTAAAGACAGTGGCCGATATGTACATGCCCGTTTCAGGAGAGATCCTCGAATTCAACGGAGAACTTGAATCACATCCCGAACTGGTAAACCAGGATCCCTATGAAAAAGGATGGATTGTAAAGATCAACATTTCAAGCCCTGACGAGATCAGCCAATTAATGGATTCAAAGGCTTACGCTGCCAGCCTTCCCGCATAACAACACTTTTTACTTTCCTTCCTTAACCTGCTTTACCCACTAAAGCCTGGATTGATGACTTTCAGACAAACAGGGAAAAGAGGCTGGGTTCTTACCTTCGACAATAACAAGGAATGGATTACTAATCTTTATCTTTGTTTTGCTCCTGACAATATTTACCTGGTAGATACTTACTGCGGAGAAGACAGCATGCTTCCCGTCCTGGCCTTTATCAGGAATCAGGATGTTAATAAACCCCTGATCATTGTCAACACCCATGCTCACTGGGACCATGTATGGGGGAATTCCGCCTTCGCGGGTTCACCAATCATTGCCCATGAACAATGCGCGCTGTTCCTGCAGCAGTATTGGGATCAATACCTGGCCGATTTCGGGCAGTTCAGGACTGGGAAGGTCGGGAAACGCCTTCCGGACATACTGATCAAAGACAAGTGGCAACATATTGAAGATGAGGTAGAAATAAAACATACACCGGGTCATACCTCCGACAGCATCAGTTTTTATGACAAAGCCGGCGGGGTGGTTTTTGTGGGTGATAATGTTGAATCTCCTCTTCCTTATGTTGAGTCGGCAGATCTTGTTCAATACCAGCTGACCCTAAATCAATACCTGGCAGAAAATTACCGGACGGTCCTTTCCAGTCACGCTGAAAAGGTTGATAATGAGTTGATAAGAAGTAATATTGACTATATTGACAACCTCAGGAAAGGTATACCAATGGAGTTTGATGACCCGTATGCCTCTAAAGTTCACCAAATGAACCTTGATTTTTTACGAAACAACAATGAAGTATAAAGTAATCCGGAAATGCAACCGTTTCATCCTATCATTGTTATCTTTTAGATACTTTTACAATGGATCCTGCATTACCAGGTTCTAATTATTAAAGCCATGAAATTCCCATGAGTTTTCACTCACCAACAGAGATGATAATAACCACATGGGTATTCCATCTGACCATTAAAATCAAAATTATTAACAGATAAAAATTAAAGTTTTAATCCATAAAGACCAAAAACAAGGATTCTGGGCTGAAATCTCATCATTGCCCGGTTGCTTTACTCAGGGCAGCACAATGGAAGAGTTAATCCCCAATATTTATGAAGCTGTAGATGGCTATTTAAAGGTCAGAGAGGAAGAATCCATGAATAATTCTGCCATTCAAAATGCACAAATTGAAAAAGATTATAGAATTTTTGAAATGGTAGTATGAAATCAATCAGCGGGAAAAAATTCTGAAAAAATAGCTTTTATACTACCTCATTACTTTTGCTCCTTAAAAAACTCCACCACCACCTTTGCCCTGGCTTTGCCAATTACCTCTGCAATGGCTTGTAAATCTGCTTTTTGGATACTTTTAACAGATTTGAATTTCCAAAGCAGCTTCTGGGCTGTCTCATAACCAATACCCGGGATTTCGGTTAATACCGATTTGATGGTTTCCTTCTCCCGCTTTTTCCGGTGATGGGTAATGCCAAAACGATGGGCTTCGTCCCTGAGCTGCTGGATTATGCGAAGGGTTTCCGACTTTTTATCCAGGTACATCGGGATTGAATCGCCCGGAAAATATATCTCTTCCAGCTTTTTGGCGATGCCGATGATGGAGATTTTTCCCCTGAGCCCCAGTTCTTCCAGGCTTTTAACCGCCGAACTCAACTGCCCTTTGCCCCCGTCGACCACGATAAGCTGGGGAAGCGGTTTTTCTTCATCCAGTAATCTTTTATAGCGCCTGTGGATTACTTCTTCCATGGAAGCAAAGTCATTCGGCCCCTCCACGGTTTTGATGTTATAATGGCGGTATTCCTTTTTATCGGGTTTAGCATCAGTAAATACCACCATAGCAGCTACAGCCTGGTCGCCCTGAATATTGGAATTGTCAAAGCACTCAATTTGCACCGGCGGATGGGGAAGCCTTAGGTCGCTTTGCATGGTGGCCAGGATTCGTTTACTATGTCGCTCAGGATCAACCAGTTCCCTTTGTTTGTCTTTGTCAAGCTGGTAATACTTCACATTCCTTTCCGATAATTCCAGCAGCTTTTTCTTATCCCCGCGTTGAGGAACAAGGAAAGTAACCCCCGGAATTTTGTCTTCCGGAAGAAAGGGAACGAGAATCTCGGTAGCATTGCTCGAGAAACGTTCCCTCATGTTCAGGATGGCCAGGCTGAACAATTCATCATCGGTCTCATCGAGTATCTTTTTAATTTCCACTGTATGTCCCTGAATGATAGACCCGTTCACCACCTTCAGGAAATTAACATAGGCAAACTGGGCATCAGAAATAATGGAGAAAATATCAATATTGGAAATGTTCGGATTAACAACCGTGGACTTGCTCTGGTATTTCTCCAGCAGGTCCAGCTTTTCCTTCACAATATGAGCCTTTTCAAACTCCAGCTTCTCTGCATAGGCATACATCATAGTTTTCAGCTGTTGGGCAACGGAATTCAGGTTTCCCTTGATGATTTCCCTGATTTGCAGAATGGTTTGGTCATATTCTTCCTTCGTCTGAAATTCCTGGCAGGGTCCTTTGCAGTTTCCCAGGTGGTATTCGAGACAGACCTTAAATTTCTTGTTGCGGATGTTCGCCTCCGTAAGGTTCAGGTTGCAATTCCGAAGCGGATACAGCTGTTTGATCAGGTCCAGCAGGGTATGCATGAGTTTGCCTGAAGCATAGGGCCCGAAATACTGGGAACCGTCTTTTATGACATTACGCGTGGGGAATACCCTGGGAAAGGGTTCGTTTTTAATACAGATCCAGGGGAAGGTCTTATCGTCCTTAAGTTGAATATTGTAGCGGGGTAAGTACTTCTTAATGAGGTTGTTCTCAAGGAGAAAAGCATCCTGTTCCGTATCCACGACAATGATCCGGATATCGGCAATTCTTTTCACCATCCAGAAAACCTTGCCATATCCCTGATTTTCTTTTGAAAAGTAGGATGACACCCTCTTTTTCAGGTTTTTGGCTTTGCCTACATAGATGATCTCTCCCTTATCGTCATAATACTGGTAAACCCCCGGCTTATGGGGCAGGGTTTTGAGGATCAGTTCAAACTCTTTGGCTTTCTTCTTCTCAGCCATGGTAGTTTAACGGTTACCGTGTTTGATGAAGGCATCCCATCCCTGGGCGTTCAGCGGCACTTGCTGGCCGCTCCTGGTTATCAGGTTAGTTCCTTCGGAGGCAGTTGTCATATAACCGATCAGGCTGATCCAGGGAATCGCTCTCATCTTTTCAAAATCATTAACAGGTACGGTGAAAAGAAGTTCATAATCTTCCCCTCCGTTAAGGGCAGGAATGGTAGGATCGAGGCCAAAATCCGCTGCGGCAGACACCGTCATGGGATCGACGGGGATCTTATCCTCGAACAATGCCACACCCAGTCCCGAATCGTGGCAGAGATGGAGAACTTCAGAGGCAAGCCCGTCCGAAATGTCGATCATGGCTGTTGGCCTCACCTGGATATCAGCCAGGGTTTGTTTCAGTTCCGGTCGCAGCTCCGGCTTCAGCTGGCGTTCGAGTATGTATTCATAACCTTCCAGGTCGGGTTGCATCTTCGGGTCTGCCAGGTAAACCGCCTTCTCTCTTTCCAGCAGCAGCAACCCCATGTAGGCAGCACCCAGATCGCCGGTAACACAAACCAGGTCTGTTTCTTTGGCCCCACTGCGGTAAACGGCTTCTCCCTCCGCTGCTTCACCAAGCACAGTGATGGAAATAAAAAGCCCCCTTGGACTGGAAACCGTGTCGCCGCCTACCAGGTCAACCTGGTATTTCTCACAGGCCATCAGTATTCCTTCATAGAGCTCATCCAGTGCTTCTGCAGAAAACCGGTTTGACGCGGCAATCCCTACTGTTATCTGCCTGGGAACACCGTTCATGGCCAGGATATCTGAGAAGTTCACAATAGCAGCCTTATATCCCAGGTGCTTCAACGGGTTAAACGCCAGGTCGAAATGAATGCCTTCCACCAGCAGATCCGTACTGACCAGGGTAAGTTTGTCGTTATATTTTACTACAGCTGCATCATCCCCCACCCCCATCAGGGTGCTTTCATTCCTTATTTTCACCTTCCGGGTCAACCGTTCTATCAGGCCAAATTCTCCAAGTTCGGAAAGTTCGGTTCGCAGCGGGGTTGTTTGCATGGTGATGTGTATTTGGTTAAGAGGGTGTAAAAGTAAACATTCTCTCTATAAGTTACAGTGAATCAGTTATTCAGTGTACCGATGTACCGATATACCAGTGTACCAATTTATTACACTTCCAATCATCAAATCTCCAAATCATCAAATCATCAAATCCGGACACCTGAACACCCGAACACCCTTTTCAAACAATTCGGTACTGAATTTGTTAAATTGAAGCATTCCACTACCTGATTTCAGGAATTATGTAATTTTGCAATATCTCAACTAAATTATAATAAACCATCATGGACAAGGAACCCAATGATATTATAAATGAGGTTACACAGGGAGACTACAAGTACGGGTTCTACACGGATATTGAAATGGAGATGGCTCCCAGGGGGCTTACCGAAGATACCATCCGCTATATTTCAGCGAAAAAGAACGAACCGGAATTCTTGTTGCAATGGAGGTTAAAAGCCTACCATAAGTGGCTGGAAATGACCGAACCCACCTGGGCGAACATCCATTATCCCCCAATCGGTTACCAGTCTATATTTTATTATGCTGCTCCAAAACAGAGAAAAGAGCTGGAAAGCATCGACCAGGTTGATCCTGAGCTGGTGAAAACCTTTGAAAAGCTGGGGATTTCACTGGAGGAGCAGAAGCGTCTTACAGGCGTGGCTGTTGATGCTGTAATCGACAGTGTTTCAGTAAAAACGACCTTCAGCGATACCCTGGCCAAGCTGGGCATTATTTTCTGCTCATTCAGCGAAGCCGTGCTTCATCACCCCGACCTGATAAGGCAATATATGGGAATGTCCGTCCCTTACGACGATAACTTTTTCGCTACTCTTAACAGTGCGGTGTTCAGTGACGGATCGTTCTGTTATATTCCCAAAGGAGTGAGATGTCCGATCGAACTGAGCACTTATTTTCGTATCAATGCCGCCAATACCGGGCAATTTGAGAGAACTCTGATCATTGCTGATGAGGGCAGTTATGTGAGCTATATGGAAGGCTGTACCGCTCCCAGGCGGGACGAAAACCAGCTGCATGCCGCTGTGGTTGAGATCATTACCATGAAAGATGCAGAGGTTAAATATTCCACCGTCCAGAACTGGTACCCCGGCGATAAGCAGGGTAAAGGAGGGGTCTACAACTTCGTTACCAAAAGAGGGATCTGTAAGGGAAATAACTCGAAAATCTCCTGGACACAGGTGGAGACGGGCTCTGCCATCACCTGGAAATACCCCTCGGTGGTGCTGATGGGCGATAATACCATTGGGGAATTCTACTCCGTGGCTGTTACCAACAACTACCAGCAGGCCGATACCGGAAGCAAGATGATCCACCTGGGTAAGAACACCAAAAGCACCATCATTTCAAAGGGCATTTCTGCCGGGTTCAGTAACAATTCATACCGTGGCCTGGTCCGTATGGGAAAGAAAGCCGATAATTCCCGCAATTATTCCCAGTGCGATTCCTTACTCCTGGGCGATAAATGCGGGGCTCATACATTTCCTTACCTGAAGGTTGAAAACAAAAACAGCATTGTCGAGCATGAAGCCACTACTTCAAAGATATCCGAAGACCAGTTGTTCTACTGCAACCAGAGAGGGATATGGAATGAAGGCGCTATCGGACTGATTGTCAATGGATATGCCAAAGATGTTTTAAATAAATTGCCGATGGAATTTGCCGTGGAAGCCCAAAAACTGTTGTCGATCAGTTTGGAGGGAAGTGTAGGTTAATTTGGAAATTTGGAAATTTGATAATTTGGGAATGATTAATTTCACTGTCATATAAGGACAAAACAACTGTTATAATGCTGAAGATTAGTAATTTACACGTTTCGATCAATAATAAAGAGATCATTAAGGGATTGAACCTGGAGGTGAAGGCAGGTGAAGTACACGCCATTATGGGTCCGAACGGGACGGGGAAAAGCACCCTGGCCTCGGTGATTGCCGGAAGGGAAATTTACGAGATCACCTCAGGGACTATCTTTTATAAAGGTAAAGACATTCAAACCATGTCGATTGAAGAACGGGCCTCTGAAGGTATTTTCCTTGGTTTTCAGTACCCTGTTGAGATTCCGGGTGTCTCCATGACCAATTTCATGAAGACCGCTGTGAATGAACAACGGAAATACCGGGGACAGGATCCGTTGAATTCCACTGATTTCCTGGCTTTAATGGAGGAAAAGAAAAAACTGGTGGAGATACAGTCGAACCTGACTAACCGCTCGGTGAATGAAGGATTTTCAGGAGGGGAGAAGAAAAAGAACGAGATCTTCCAGATGGCTATGCTTGACCCTGCCCTGGCCATACTGGATGAAACCGATTCAGGTCTTGACATCGATGCCCTGAGGGTGGTGGCTAATGGAGTGGTAAAATTACGGCGACCAGATAATGCCTTTATTATCATCACGCATTACCAGCGATTACTTGACTATATTGTACCCGATTTCGTGCATGTACTCTTTGAGGGCCGCATTGTAAAATCAGGAAGGAAAGAACTGGCAATGGAACTGGAAGAAAGAGGCTATGAATGGCTCAAAAATGGCAACTTTTAATATGACGGACGAATCCCATGAAAACTGAGACCACTTTAACTGGGATCACGCTGAAAGAAAAGCTGATCAGAGCCTTTGAAGAAGAATTTCTTCCGGGATTGGCTGATGAAAAACCGTTCATGAAAGAAATCCGGCAGCAGTCCATCGAAACCTTTCAATCCCTGGGCTTTCCCCATCAGAAAATGGAAGACTGGCGATCAACCAGCCTTCAGAAAACCCTTAGCAGGCAATACATTCAGGAATTTACCAGCCCTTCGCCCAAAGAAGATGTAAGCAAAATTTTTAAATGTGATATTCATCACCTTGATACTCACCTGCTTACATTGTTAAACGGCTGGCATGTTGATACAGGGATTGAGCTGACCGTTCTTCCCGACGGGATGATCTTCGGGAGCTTTAACGCTGCCAGGAAGCAGTACCCTGAACTGTTCGAAAAATACTATGCGAAGCAGGCTCCATATCTGAGCAATGGACTGATCGCTCTGAATACAGCCTTTGCCCATGACGGCATTTTTATCTATGTACCTGATGGGGTTGTAGCCACACGCACCATTCAGATCGTCAACATTATCAACCAGGCGGAAAACCTCTTTATTCAACCGCGTAACCTGGTGATACTGGGCAAAAACGCCAGCCTGCAGCTGGTCCACTGCGACCATTCGGTTCAACATAAGGCCAGCTTCGTCAATTCGGTGACGGAAATATTCCTCGGTGAAAATTCGTTCGTAGATCACTACAAATTACAGAACAAGGACAATGACGCCACCGTGATCACCAACAGCTTTTTCCACCAGTCGGCCAACAGCAGGCTCATCTCCAATGTGATCACATTCAACGGCGGTCTGATACGGAATAACCTGTCGACCACACTTGCTGGACAAGGAGCTGATGCTCAGCTATTTGGCCTGTATCTGGCGGATAAAGACCAGCATGTCGATAACAACATCATGGTTGACCACCAATCGGCTGATTGTACCAGTAATCAATTATATAAAGGTATTCTCGACGACCAGGCGATGGCAGTATTTAACGGGCACATCAAGGTAAGAAGAGATTCACAGCGTACCGTCGCCAGTCAGAATAACAAAAACATTCTTCTTTCCGACAAGGCGACCATCCATACCCAGCCTCATCTTGAGATATTTGCCGATGACGTGAAATGCAGTCATGGTGCCACCGTAGGTCAGCTTGACCCGGAAGCCATGTTTTACATGCGCTCCAGGGGGATCAGGGAGGACACTTCACGGATGCTGATGATGTATGCTTTTGCAGCAGATGTCATCAATCATATCCAGATCCCGCCCGTTCGTCATCAGATCGACGAAATGGTTTACAGAAGGTTAAAGGGTGAACTGAGTAATTGCGACCAATGTATCATCGATTGTAATGCCACCAGGCCCCAGATCTTTGAAATTGACATGAGTAAAATTTAACTTCCATGGCTCTTGACCCGCTGAAAATCCGAATCGATTTCCCTATCCTCGATCAAATGATCTACAAAAGGTCGCTGGTGTATTTTGACAATGCTGCAACAACCCAAAAACCAAGGCAGGTGATTAATGCCATTGATAAGTATTACTTACTGCAAAACAGCAACATACACAGGGGAGTCCATTACCTGAGCCAGATGGCCACCCAGGCATATGAAGATGCCAGGGTCCATATTCAGCATTTTATCAACGCCCGATTATCCCAGGAGATCATCTATACCCGGGGAACAACCGAATCCATCAACCTTGTCGCTTCCAGCTTCGGCAAAAAGTTCATTTCCAAAGGCGATACCATACTGGTAAGTAACCTGGAACATCATTCCAATATCGTACCCTGGCAGTTTGTTTGTGAAGAAAAGGGAGCCGTTTTGAAGGTTATCCCCATCAATGATGAAGGGGAGATCCTGTTGGATGCCTATACTGAAATGCTGGATGAAAAGGTAAAAATAGTTGCTGTGACCCATGTTTCCAACGCACTGGGGACGATTGTCCCGGTGAAGGAGATGATCCGCCTGGCCCACTTGAAAAACATCCCTGTCCTTATTGATGGTGCTCAGTCAGTCGCTCATTTCCAGGTAGATGTGCAAGACCTGGATGCCGATTTCTTTTGCTTCTCAGGTCACAAGATGTATGGTCCGATGGGTATTGGTGTTTTATACGGGAAGGAACACTGGCTCGAAGATCTTCCCCCTTACCAGGGAGGCGGTGAGATGATCAAAGATGTTACCTTTGAAAAAACCACGTACAACGACCTTCCCTTTAAGTTTGAAGCCGGAACTCCCAATGTTTGCGATGCATTGGGGCTTGATGCCGCTCTCACCTACATGCAAAACCTGGGATTAAGCGAAATTTACGGCTACGAGGAGGAACTGTTGCATTTTGCCACCGCCCGCTTACTGGAAATTGAAGGACTGAAGATCATTGGAACTTCTCCTCAAAAAGCAGGGGTCATCTCCTTTCTTCCCGACGGAATCCATCCTTACGACCTGGGGACCATACTCGACAAACTGGGCTTTGCACTGCGGACTGGCAACCATTGCGCTCAGCCATTAATGCATCGCCTGGGTATCCAGGGAACTCTCAGAGCATCCTTCGCCTTTTATAATACCAAAGAAGAAATTAACCGTCTGGCAGAAGGAATCATAACGGCTAAACGGATGTTTGATTAATTTTTTGCTTTCATGTAAGCAATAGGTTGGTATTTTTGCAGTTCATTAGAGCACTGAATTTATGGCTATCATCGATATTGAACAAACGATTATTGAGGAATTCTCCCACTTCGAGGATTGGTTAGACAGATATAACTACCTGATAGAGATGGGAAAAGACCTTCCAAAGATCGATGAGCGTTTCCGGACCGATCAGTATCTTATTGCCGGATGCCAGTCGAGGGTTTGGCTGCAGGCCGACTTTGCAGATGGGAAGATCATTTTCACTGCCGACAGCGATGCAGTGATCACCAAAGGTATTGTTACCCTGCTCATCAGGGTCCTGTCGAACCAGCGCCCTGATGATGTTCTGCATGCCAACCTGGGTTTTGTTGACACCATCGGGCTCAGAGAGCATCTTTCCCCTACCCGGTCTAATGGATTGAATTCCATGATCAAACAGATGAAATTGTTCGCCCTTGCATTTAAAACGAAGGAACAGTCTTCCAAATAGAAAGGAAAAAATGGAACCGGTTGATCAGAAGCAATTCCTTGAAACACAGATAAAAGACACACTCAGAGGTATTTATGACCCTGAAATCCCGGTTAACATTTATGACCTTGGCCTGGTATATGAAGTGAAGATTGACGATGATTTCACCGTAAATATCAAAATGACCCTTACTTCACCCAATTGTCCGGTGGCTGAATCGCTTCCCGTAGAAGTGCATGAAAGAATAAAAATGATTGATAACGTGAAGGAGGTGAAAGTGGAAATAGTCTTTTATCCCCCCTGGGATAAAGATATGATGACAGACGCGGCCAAACTGGATCTGGGATTTCTGTAAGACTGGTTATTATTTACAACATGTCAGCTGCTGCCGCAAAACTACTACCGGGAATTCATTCCCCTGATGATCTTAAGAAACTGAAAGAAGAAGATCTTCAACCGCTGTGCGGTGAGTTGAGGCAATTTATCATTGATGTGATCTCCAGCAACCCGGGTCACCTGGGTGCCAGCCTGGGAACGGTTGAACTGGCGGTAGCGCTTCATTATGTTTTTAACACCCCATATGATAAAATAATCTGGGATGTGGGCCACCAGGCTTATGCCCACAAGATACTTACCGGAAGAAAAGACGCTTTCTATACAAACCGGACCCATATGGGTATAAGTGGTTTCCCGCGTATCAGCGAAAGTCCTTATGACTCCTTTGGCGTGGGACATTCCTCAACTTCTATTTCTGCCGCACTTGGAATGGCTGAAGCCTCCCGGCTTGCAGGCGAAAGGTCAAGAAACCATATTGCGGTTATAGGCGATGGTGCCATGACCGGGGGAATGGCCATGGAAGCCCTTAACAATGCAGGTGTTTCCAAATCAAATGTACTGGTGATCCTGAACGATAACGGTATCGCCATCGACCGTAATGTCGGCGCCATCAACAAGTATTTGACAGATATCACAACATCCCCCACTTATAACCGTATCCGCGACAAGATATGGAAGATGATGGGAGGCCATACCCGTTACGGAGCCAACTCCAGGGCCGTTGTGAAGCAGATCGGGAATGCCCTGAAAACATCCATCCTTACCAAAAGCAATCTTTTTGAGGCTTTTAATTTCAGGTACTTCGGGCCTGTCGACGGAAACGACGTGATCCGGCTGATCAAACTGCTCAATGACCTGAAAGGAATACCCGGCCCAAAACTGCTGCATATCATTACAACCAAAGGAAAGGGTTTTGCCCTGGCAGAAAAAGACCAGACCACCTATCATTCACCGGGTATCTTTAATAAGGAGACGGGGCAGATCGCTGCTGATGCCTGCCACAACCAGACCCCGAAGTACCAGACCGTCTTTGGCAAAACCATCATCGAACTGGCGGAAATGAACCCTAAGATCATCGGTATCACCCCTGCCATGCCTACCGGCTGCTCCCTCAACCTGATGATGGCAAAAATGCCCGAAAGAGCTTTCGATGTAGGCATTGCCGAACAACACGCGGTCACTTTCTCTGCCGGGTTAGCCGTCTCCGGGATGATCCCTTTCTGCAACATCTACTCTACCTTTATGCAAAGGGCTTACGACCAACTGATCCACGATGTGGCCCTGCAAAAACTCCAGGTGGTTTTTTGTCTCGACAGGGCCGGCCTGGTTGGAGAAGACGGCCCCACCCACCAGGGCGTATTTGATCTGGCCTACCTGAGAACGGTGCCTAACCTTACCATTGCCGCCCCCCTGAACGAGGAGGAGCTCAGAAATATGATGTACACTGCCCAGCTTCCCGGAAAAGGACCATTTGTCATCAGGTATCCCAGGGGAAGAGGAGTGATGCCGGAATGGAAAACGCCCTTTAATGAAATGACTGTCGGGAAAGGCCGCTTGTTGAAAGACGGCAACGATCTGATCATCATAGCATTAGGAACTATTGGGAACCTGGCGCTGGCTGCCAGCCATGAACTCGAAAACCAGGCTGTCAGCTGTGCCGTTGCTGATATGAGATTCCTCAAACCCCTGGATGAAGAATTGCTTCACATACTTCTGGGCCGGTTTAAAAAGGTGATCACTCTTGAGGACGGAGCCATTATCGGCGGGCTGGGAAGCGCGGTAATAGAATTCGCCAATGATCACGGCTACCATCCGCATATTAAACGGTTAGGTGTACCCGACCGTTTCATTGAACAGGGCCGTATTGAGGAACAACAGGCTGATTGCGGATTTGATGTGCCCTGCATAGTGAAGGCCGCATCCGATATGGTAATTTTGTTACCTTAGCCGGTTTAACAACTACCCACCCGCCTGATGGACCTTTTCCGGAGAAAATCCATTGAATTTATTCTTTCCGATGCAGACCCTCTTAGGAGTAAAGGCCATCAACTCAAGAAAAATCTTTCGGTCAGAGACCTGACAGCCCTTGGAATAGCCGCCATTATCGGGGCCGGCATCTTCAGCACTATTGGGGGAGCTGCTGCCAATGGAGGTCCTGCCGTATCCCTGCTTTTTGTCTTCACAGCCATAGCCTGCGCCTTTTCAGCCATGTGCTATGCCCAGTTCGCGTCCTCCATACCTATCAGCGGAAGCGCCTATACATACGCGTATGCCAGCTTCGGCGAGCTGATCGCCTGGATCATTGGATGGGACCTCATAATGGAATATGCCATCGGTAATATTGCGGTAGCCATCTCCTGGTCCGAATATTTTACTACCCTGCTGAAAGGGGTCGGGCTCACCATCCCGGAATACCTCACCACCGACTTCCTCTCTGCTTCGCGTGGTTTTCACGAGGTAAGCGCGTTGCTTGCCCATGGTACCTCATTTTTTTCCCTGACCCTGTCCCAGCAGGAAGCCTATCATGCCTGGCTGCTGGCTCCCAGGATAGGCGAACTCCGCATCATCTTTGACCTTCCGGCCTTTGGCATCGTGGCCTTCATCACTACCCTGGTCTACATCGGCATACAGGAATCAAAAACGGCCAGCAACCTGATGGTGCTCCTGAAGCTGGTCATCCTGATGGTATTTATCGGGGTCGGGTCATTTTATGTGAATCCCGGCAACTGGAACCCCTTTGCTCCCAACGGAGTGGCAGGGGTATTAAAAGGAGTGGCAGGGGTGTTCTTCGCCTATATCGGTTTCGATGCCATTTCCACCACGGCCGAAGAATGCAAAAACCCACGTAAAGATCTGCCCCGGGCTATGATCTATTCCCTGGTGATCACAACGGTACTCTATGTGATCATCAGCCTGGTTCTTACTGGTATGGTGCATTACCAGGAGCTTTCGGTAGCCGATCCCCTGGCTTTCGCTTTCGAAAGCATCCACATGACAAGGTTCTCCGGCATCATCGCCTTCAGTGCCATTATTGCCATGGCCAGTGTGCTGCTGGTGTTCCAACTGGGCCAGCCCCGCATCTGGATGAGTATGAGCCGCGACGGGTTGCTGCCTCCTATCTTCAGCAGGATCCATCCCCGCTTTAAGACGCCTGCCTTCAGCACCCTGGTCACCGGCCTGTTTGTGGCTATCCCCTGCCTGTTTCTGAACCTGACCGAAGTCACCGACCTCACCAGCATCGGGACCCTCTTTGCCTTTATCCTGGTATCCGGAGGTGTTCTGCTGCTGCCCAGAGAAGCCTTTCAGACCTCCGGGAAAAAGACCTTTATGATCCCCTATTACAACAGTCGTTACTGGCTTCCCCCCATCTGGGCCGGTATCTTTATCCTGCTGTATTTCTCTTATCGA
>JAPLDE010000158.1 GCA_026391855.1 Bacteroidota bacterium
AGGTCGTAGAAGAAATGAACCAGTTAATATTGAAACAAATGCTACAAATCCGAAAACCAAACAGAAAGTTTAAACGAATCACTAAACTTGGAAATTACAAAAAATATAAATAATAACATCGTTATGTTAGCACCATTACCCTATTGGGGAGGTAGGGAGGGGCAGCTCCTTCAGGAGAGGTAGGGAGGGGCGGCCCCTTCAAAGAAGGAAATAATTGTTTGCATCCTCATCCTCAGGAATTTATCAGTATTATAAGTGAAAGTAATCCACTAAGAGTTGTATAACCCAACGACTTAAACCCAACTTTACCAATGAAGTACTCCTCCCCTATTGGGGAGGTAGGGAGGGGCAGCTCCTTCAGGGGAGGTAGGGAGGGGCAGCCCCTTCAGGGTAGGGTTTCCCCCTCACCGGCCCCCCGACCTTTTTTTAGTGATCTCTTTTACCCGTTTCGCAGCAAAATCGGAATAGGAAACCTCTGTAGGTGAATCGTCTTCAACGTCTTCCGAAGGAGGAGCAACTTTCAGGAATTCCCTGTAATATACCAGGGCTTTATCAAAATCACGCATATAATAGTCATATTCATAGGCAATCTTGAACAAAAGACCGTTCTTTCCGGGGTTTTCTTCCCGGGCTTTTGTCAGGAGGGCAATGGCGGTGTCTGAACGGTTGTAATAATTGTATGTTTCAGCCAGCTCTGCATAGACCATGGAAATGAACTTTTTGGAATCTTTCAGCCGGCTTAGGACTTTACTCAGATAGATCAGTCCGGTATCCGGAAGCACCGATTTGGTGGCTGCCACCCCGTAATAAAAACAAATCTCATTGTCGGTCGTATCGGCCTCGTAAGCCAGGCGGAAAAAGGGGACCGCTTTGTCGAAAGCTTCCTGTCTGTAATACGACATTGCCTGGTACTTACAGATGAAACGCGAACTGTCACCCAGGGCAAGACACTTCGAAAATCGCTGAGTGGCAATAGGATAGGCCTTATACAGGTAGCATAAATAGCCGTCAACTTTCAAAATAGCTGCATTCAGTGAATCTTCCTCCAGAAATCTTTCAGTGTAATATAAACCTGCTCCATAATTTCCCATGCGTATGAAAATATTAGCCAGTTTTCCGGTGGCTCCTACATCTTTCTTATTGAGGTTCAAGGTTTTCTGAAAAAACAAAACAGCGGAATCTATCCTGTTCAGCTCATCATAGCACCCGGCTATCTGTTTGGTTATATAGGTGTCGGTGGTGTCTTCTGAATAAACAGGCAGCAAAATAGCGATCGCCCTCCGGAAGTCTTTTACAGCAGTATATAGCCTGGCCAGCTGAAGCTTGAAGAACAGATTATCAGGATGTTGCCGGAATAGTCTTTGCGCATACCGGAGGCCTTCATCTGTTTCTCCGATAATTCCGTAAAGATTTACCAACTCATTTAAAATCAATACATTGGAGCTGTCTTTTCCCAGTGCAGTGGTAAGCGCTTTAGCTGCCGGTTTATATTTGCCAAGAGCAGCAAGGGCTTTGCCTTTCATTAGAAGCAAATCAACCTGGCTGCTGTCGTTAACCAGTTGCTCATCTATTATTTTAATGGCTTCCCCATACCGGTACGATTCCAGATATGTTCTGGCCGACAATACCGTATTTTCAGACTGAGCCTGGCAAATAATCAGTGTGTGGACAAGCAAGCTATTGATTATGAATATTTTAACTAATATAAACCGGGTCTTTAACAGCATATTAAACTGGATTTGAAAGGAAATATCTCTTTCTATAACGAAAAACTTAGTTATAAAATTATAAACCCGGTTTGTGGATTCATTCCTGAGAGGACAAAAAAAAGCCCCGCTTGTTCAGCAGGGCTTTTTTTTCTAAATGTTTATACAATCGTCAGACTATGCCAGTCTTACATTTGCAGCATTTAATCCTTTTCTGCCATCCTGCAGATCGAAAGTTACTTCGTCGTTTTCCTTGATCTCATCAATGAGTCCGGTAACATGCACAAAATATTCTTTTCCTGATTCGTTGTCTTTAATAAAGCCGAAGCCTTTTTCATTATTAAAGAACTTTACAATTCCTTTGTTCATACTGGTATTAAATTAATTTATGCAAAATTAATATTAAATATGATTGGTTTGCAAAATTTACTGAAAATTCTTCTTTTTTTCTGATAAAAGTTGAATTTCTTTTCTTAGAGGTGCTTAGAACCCTTTATAAAATGCTGAAAATCATAGACAAACGACCTTTGGAGGAGGGTTAACCGGTTTATGTCTTAATTTCCAAAAGTCGTCTGTTTTCTCCCCTGTTTTGCCTATTTTGTTTTTTTGAGTCTGGAATTAAGGTCATTTTTACCCCGAACTTATCAAATAACCTTAATCAAATCAAAAATGAAAACAAAAAAAGTGTTGATGCTGGGTATGTGGTTAACCTTCAGTTTCCCCCTTTTTTCTCAATGGGTGAATGATCCTGACCAGAATACCCTGATCGGGGGTGGTTCTCAACTGGAGTGTCCTATGATTACGACCGACCAGGCAGGCAATTCATATGTTAGTTTCTGGGAGCAAATGAATGGATTTTACAATTTGCATCTGCAGAAGGTTGACGTGAATGGCTACCCTTTATGGGGGGCAGATGGGATTGTGATCAGTGACGAGGATACAGTTCAGACATTTACCACTGTATACGATATTGGCCTTGACAGGGAGAACAATGCCATACTTTTCCTGGAAGATTCACGGATGGGAGATGCAGATGTATATGCCTATAAGGTTGATCCGAACGGGAACATGCTCTGGGGCCCGGATGGCATTAAGCTTTCTCAGGGACCGTCCTTTGACCTTTTTCCCAACCTGATGGTGATGGAAGATAACAGTGTTGTATTTGCCTGGCAAACAGAGGATTCGGCCGGAATTTTTATGCAGCGGATCTCTGCATTGGGGAACAAACTCTGGGGGCCGGATGGTATCCTTTACTATCACTCGCCCGCCGATTCCATGCCTTATCTCAGCTATCCCAAAGTGGTTAACTGCGATGGCAGCTCCTTCTTTCTCATCTATGAAAAGTCCGATGCCCCTGTATTTTCTGCTTCACAATCTCTCTGTATCCGACGGTTCGACATGGCAGGACAAGCTCTCTGGTCCGGTGAGGTCATCTTTCAGAATATTGGGCAATTACCTGTCATACTGAGGTTACAGGGGATATCCGACCAACAGCAGGGATGTATCATTTCCTGGCTCGACGGAAGGAACAACCCTTTGAAACTGGAAGGATATATCCAGCGGATCGACCTGGATGGCAATGCTTTATATCAGCAAAACGGGCTGTGTATTTTCATACCCGGTCTTTATGGTTATAATGATATCGCCAGCGTTGTTGACTACCAGGGAAATATTTATTCTTTTCTTAATACAGATACTCTTCTCATGGGCCAGAAAATGTCTCCGACCGGCCAGCTACTCTGGAATAACCAGGGAATTTTGTTTGACAGTATCATCAATAATCCCAATGTCCACTTTGCCCAGTTGGAAGCGATCAGGACAGGCAGTTATAACCTGGTGAAATTCGCATTGGATTCGATGATATCCTCCACCATCCGGGCATTGATGACCGATGAATCGGGAAACCTGGTGTGGCCCTCTCATTCAATACCGGTAGCCAGTTGCAACAGCACAAAGATCTTCAGTTGTTCTTCCGGTTACCATGCCAACCAGGTGGTAGTCGCCTGGCAGGATGACCGCAATGCCGGATTCAGCAATATCTATGCACAGAATATTTTTCCCGACGGAAATATTGGCCCCCTGGCTGTGAATAAAGTGAAGGAAAACAGTATAAGAATCTATCCCAATCCGGCCAGTGATCTGATAAAGCTTAACCCGGGCGAGATGGGAGAAACGCCGGTTGAGGTTGAGTTGTACCAATCATCCGGACAGAAAGTGTTTATCGGAACCTTTTCGGAAAATGCTCCAATAACCCTGGATGTCAGTAAATTGGAAAGAGGTGTTTACTACCTGGTCCTTAAGACAAAAGAAAGAACGGCAGCTGAAAAAGTGGTGATCCTCTGACCAGCGTGTCAGAAGCTGTCAAAGAATTTGATCAGCAGCTTACTGTAGTTGTCAAAGGCCGTTAACGGAAGGGTTTCCGCCTTGTCGTCCAGGTCGTGATAAGCGGCTATGCCCCCCAAGGTGTAAATGTAGAAACAGGGTACCCCTTTCTGGTAGAACAGGCAATGATCGCTGATGCAGGCAGCCCCGCGGATATCCACCTTTGGCAGCAGATTGTTTTCCTTGTTGAGCCTTGATAGCAGATCGAATTTTTCCTGGTAAACGCTGCCATTCACCACTTTTATACCTTCATCACCCGTACCCGCCAGGTCGAGGTTGATCAGGAAGCACATTTTCTTCAGTTCAACAGGGGGATGGGTCACAAAAGCCTGGGCACCCAGTATGCCTAGTTCTTCCGCACCCAGGGCAATGAATAACATGGTATACCTGGGCTTGTTGGTCGAATAATACTTCGCCAGCGTAAGCATCATGGCAACCCCGCTGGCATTGTCATTGGCTCCCGGGAAGAAAACATCCTTCCCCATCATCCCCAGGTGATCGTAATGGGCCGTCACCACAAGGAAAGAATCTTTCTTGACGGACCCTTCAATCATGCCCACCACGTTCTGGGTCTCATATTTCCGGATAAATTCGTTCTCTATCTTTATGTCAATGATGGTGGTCTTGCTGAGGTCCAGCGTTTTTTTAACCAGCAGTACCGGCCTTGGATTGAGTGACGGAGCAGCATCCCAGGTCAGCTTGTCGGAAGAATAAACAATCACCCCCCTGACATCAATCTCAGTACTGAATTTGATCGCTTCCACCATCTCCTGTAACTGTTTCGACTGGTCAGCACTTTCCCCTGTCTTGTCAGTATTGTCCACCAGTAAAAAGGCATCTTTGGCCTTCTCCAGCACCGACCTTAGTATTCTCCTGTTTCCCAGGTCTTTACGCGTTATCTGAACAATTTCAAAGGTGCCCGAAACTCCCGGAGAACCGGCTTCTGCCAGGTAATCAACACCCGGTACTAAGGATTCCCCGTTGATTTTCACTTTCATAGTCCCCGGAAAGGTGTTGACGGAAACGTTGAATTTCTGGTAGTAGTCCTTCCCAACCGGTTTAACGCCTGTCTTCTCCATCTCATTCCTGAGGTATTCAGCCGCAATATGGTCGCCTTTCCCAACATACCCTCTCCCTTTAAACCCTTTTGACGTCAGCTTTGTAATGACCTCTTTCGGATAGGTCAGGTCCTGCGCAAAAATCGCACAGACCAGGAATAATAAAAGGATAACCAGAATCGAACTTTTTTTCATAGCAATTTAAATATAGAAAGATAACATCTGTGTTAATCAGTGTTTATCTGTGATTAATTTATTATCAACATAACCATCAAACTATCAACAACCCTTTGTTTCTTAGCTTATTAACCGCCCGGCTGGTCCAAAAAACATCAAAGTTACCCAATTTTTGCTGAAGAAAGCCCTGCTCAAATTCCGTAACAGTGAGAAGAGTTGGCTGATGAACCGACAGCCTGGGAAATATCCCGTAAAGCCATTCTCCCTGATCGGCAGGAAGCTCCAGGGTGAAGGTGTTGCTCTTGTTATGGAACTTAAGTTCAGCCATGGGTAGGGTGTTTCCTTTTTTATTTTTGTTGAAGGACCTGATAGAAGGAAGGTTCCCGGTCCAGAGAAGCCTTTTTCCCTGGGCCATCGGGGATTGATCGGGGACAACAATCGCTTTCTCAATAAAATCAGGTGGTATCGATGGTCTTGGAACAGGAAAGTCAAACCATTTCTGCAAGGGAAATTCAAAGCAGATCCCGTGCATGTAATTGTAGAGGGCTTTCTTCAAACCGTCGCTGAAGGTTACGTGATCAGCGCCGGTTTTGTCAGTATGGACCAGGTCGTTAACGGCAAAGACGGGCGCTTCCAATGATCTTCTCTCCACTTTGAATCGTTGGGGGTCCAAGCCTATCGGGCTATGAGCCGTCATGGTAAATAAATGCCAGAAACCGGACTGTACAATCCCATGAAAAAATAATTGCCTGACAACTTCCAGTGAATCAATGGTTTCCTGTTTGGTTTGAGTGGGAAAACCATACATCAGGTAGGTATGGACCATGATACCGCCGGAGGCAAAGTGGGAAGCGACCTGGGCCGCCTGTGACACGGTTACGCCTTTATTGATCAGTTGCAGCAGCCGGTCGGAGGCTACCTCCAGTCCTCCCGATACGGCAATACACCCTGATTCTTTCAGCAAGCGGCAAAGGTCATGAGTAAAGGTCTTTTCAAAACGGATGTTTGTCCACCAGGTCACGGTCAGTCCGCGCCTGATGATTTCCAGGGCAAGGTCTCTGAGAAGAACGGGAGGCGCGGCCTCATCCACAAAATGAAAACCGTTCTGCCCCGTCTGACTGATAATGGCCTCCATCTTATCGCACAAGTCCGCGGCCCGGCCGGGTTCATACCTCTTTATATAGTCAAGACTGGTGTCGCAAAAGGTACATTGGCCCCAGTAACAGCCGTGAGCCAGCATGAGCTTGTTCCACCGCCCGTCGGTCCACAGGCTGTGCATGGGATTGGTGATCTCAATTACCGGCAGGTAACTGTCCAGCGGCAGGTCGGCGTAATCGGGTGTGCCGGTTTCCGCGACCGGACAATCTGAGTCCGTTGAACCGTCGAAATAACAAACCTTATGATCCTGCAGCGTGAACGTTCTTTTAAGCGCCTCAACAGACCGTTTTCCTTCCAGGTGTTCCATAAGGTTGAGCAAAGGGATCTCCCCGTCATCCAGGCAGATGTAATCAACATATCTGAAAATGCCGGGATCGCTGAGCGAACGGAGTTCGGTATTAATGAAACCCCCGCCCGTCAATATTTTCAGATCCGGATGTTGCGCTTTTATCCATTGTCCGCATTTCAGCGCACTATACAGGTTGCCCGGAAAGGGAACCGAAAGAGCGATGAGGGAAGGCTGAAACCGTTGGATGGAAGCCTCCAGTTGCTCTGTTAACAGTTTGTCAATCAGGCTGTCAGCTTTGTTTAGTTGCGCTTCCAGCTCATCAAAAGTGTAAGCATATCTTCCCAGCTTTTCGGCATAACGGCTGAACCCGAACAAAGGATCTACGGCTTCGGTGATGAGATCGCTCAGATCGCTGAGGTAAAGCGTGGCCAGGTGTTTCGCCTTGTCGCTGTTACCGTGGGTGCCGAAGGCCCGGTCCGGGTCGTACGGAAGGTCAAACCTCGACGCTTCGGGGAGATAATCCCGCCGGCAGATCCGGTGGGACAGGGTAGGGTTTTTACTCTGAAGAAAGACAATAACTTCATCAATGGTCTTCAGGTAATCCTGCTCAAGGGCAATCATCCTTTCCCCGTTTCGGGAGAGTGTCGGTTGTTCCCGGCGGATCTCGTCAAACACCAGGGTCAGACCTTCCCTGCTGAAAACCCTGAGGATCACCTCAATACCCAGGTCGGCCTGGTTAGAGCAGGTCTTTTTTGTATTCAGGAACCCCTTCAGGAAAGCCGTGGCAGGGTAGGGCGTATTCAGCTGGGTGAACGGAGGGGTGATAAAGAGGACCGATGGCTTCAAGGACGATAAATTGTACCTAAAAGTAGGAATACTTTTTATCGCAGTATAAAGGCCAGCTGATTTTTGGCAATATTCATAAAATCCTCAAAGTTGGCCGGTTGCCTGCGGTTATTGTAAAACAACAGTAAACCCGTTACCATCAGCTTCAGCTCAACTTTCCTTGACTCGGCTTCATCTGCCTGAAAGATCCCTTTGCTGACACAGAAATCCCATTCTTCCTGGCATAAACGGTCAAAAAAGGTATATATCAGTTCGGAGGTCTTTTGCTTGCTTCCGATTTCCGACATTCTTTCCAGGAAAAACAGATCGAAAATGCCGGGATACTGAATAAAGTATTTCAGGTAACCCTGGGTAATTCCTTCGATCTTCTCTTTCCCCCTGGCCCTGGTTTCGGTTTCTTCTTTAATGGTGATCTCACATTCGTCCTGGAAATCCTTCACACAGAGGAAGATGAGGTCTTTTAGATCTTTGAAATAATTATACAGCGTGGCATATGAATACCCCGCCCTGTCGGCAATATTTCTTACACTGATCAGCCTGATCCCTTCTCCTTTCAGTATTTCTTTGGCAGCCTGGATAAAATACCCTTTCGTCCGTTGCTCCTGGATCTCTTTTTTTTCTTCTGTTAACATCGTTTAGAATTTTAAATAGTGTTTATAAAATTAACACTGCAAATTTACTGAACATTGTTAAGCAAAAGAAAAATTAAAGAAAATTTTGTCCGGAGGGGTAACAGACGTGCAAAACTTGAGCTACCTCAGTAAGGTAACGGTCCCTTTCATTTCTTTATTCCCTATCCAAATGACGTAATAATAAGTCCCGGCAGAAGCCTCTGTTCCTTGTTGTTCACCATTCCATGGTTTTTTAACATCATCGTTTTCAAACATAATAATACCCCAGCGATTGAAAACCCGGATATGATAAGCTGAATTTCCATTATAGTTCACTTGGAAATAATCGTTTATTCCATCTCCGTTTGGAGTGAAAACATTAGGAATAGTAATCTGACAATCAACTACTTCTATATTTATTGCAGTGCTGTCTGTACAACTATTGAGGTCGGTACCGATAAGTGTATATATATTTGAATGAGTGGGAGAAGCGGTAACTGAATTCCCCGTGGAATCTGAAAGTCCTTCAAATGGGAACCATTGGTAAGATATAGCTCCTAAGGCAGTCAATTGAATGGATGATCCTAAACAGATAGTTGGTTCTGAGGCAGATATTTGTAAAACAGGCAGTGGGTAAACATGTAATAATACACTATCAGTCTTTTCGCAACCATAAACATCACTTATGGTAACGATAAAAATTGTCTGTACAGAAGGAGACACATTTATTAAGGCTCCATTCTGCCCGTTGTTCCAATCATATTGAACACCTCCCAGGGCATGAAGTATGACAGGCTGTCCGGCACAGATTACGGTATCATGATTAAGAAGCCTTTTTGCACTATCCTGAATTACTTCTATATGAAGGTTGTATGTTTTACTAAAACAAGGATTGGATAGAGATACTGTATATGTGGTACTGGTATCCGGAAAGGCTGATGGGTTGTGGATATATGGATTACTCAGGTTATATGCCGGCATCCATTGAACGGAATCCCCGCCGTAAGTGTGGAGGGTAATACTGTCACCGGAGCAGATTAGAGTATCCTGGGGAAAAATAGCAAAGGAAGAATCAGTGTTTACACTGATATAAACATAGAGGGTTGTATGACAGTTGTTAACGAAGATTGTGACGGTATATGCAGTAGAACTATCGGGGTAAACCATTGGATTTGGTATAGTTGGGTCACTGATGTTTGTTGCAGGCGACCACAAGTACGATTCTCCTCCGCTTGCTGTGATCATGATGCTGTCTCCCGGGCAAATACTGGCATTTGGAGTAATGCTAAGAGTAGAAAAGGATTGTTCCGGAGGACACAATGTGTCAGGAGTATATCTCCATAACTCGTTAAGGTTATAATCACTAACAAAACCAATTGAATCCAATCCACCGAACACCCAAAAATTTCCGCTCAGGTCCGTCCAGCTGCATGAGCCGCCAAGACTACGGGGTTGGTTAGCAGTTCCTGGCACACCCATTGTTCCGTGAAAACCTTGATTATAAGGGAATAAACTACCTTTTGTGAAAGTCCATTCGTTGTTATTCCTGTTATAACACCAAAGATCCGAGCAAAAAGATCCACTATAAAAATAAAAAAAATCACAAATCCCTTTCCAATGAGAGCCCAAAGTTCTGGATTCCGGAAGGTTATCAACGGAAGGTTGGCATAAACACTCTGCGCAATATCCCGGGGAATTTGCAACATTGGGACCACTTACCCAGGCCCATTGAAGGCTTTGAGGATCAAACCTCCAGAGATCGTTATAAAATCCTCCCGGCAATCCGAAATATCCTCCAAATAACCAGAAATTTCCATCAGAATCTTTCCAATGAGGGGAAGACATCCGTGATCCTGGTGTGTTTAAAGGAGAAGGTACATTCTGAATTCCATACACAGGGGGTACTTTAACAGAATCCTTACCTTGCATCCAGGTCCAG
>JAPLDE010000250.1:0-7499 GCA_026391855.1 Bacteroidota bacterium
ATCATCCGGAAGGATGCCGGTTTGATCAAAGTCAAACTTGCGGTCGTTGAAATTCACCGCACCCGGATCATCAGTAAGATGAAAACGGATGGCAAAAAACGCCGTAGTCAGAAAAAAACCAGCCAGGGCATAGATCAACATAACAACCATCAAAAGCTTGTACCCAATGGCTAGCTTTTTCCATGCCTGAAAAACCGATGAATTCCTAAAACCTGCCGTTTTCATTGAGATGCAAAATTAATCAATTGAAAACCTTACACTCAAAATTTGAAGAGAAGCGGGCATCTTTTAACATCTGTTAATAAATCCATGCCAAATTAGACTAAAATCATTCTGAATATTTGAATTATAATATTGATTTACTGATAATTACCAACAACTAATAGTATGTAAATATATCTAATGAATTGAATATTACGTCGAAAATGAATACTTTTGCGGACCTGTACCCGTTAGCCTGTTAACTTTATAATAAAACAGGACGACTAAGGGATATTTTCCGTACCAAACTGTCAGTTATGATTGTTTCCACAGAAGGGATACATAAATTCGTTGTTCATTGCGCAATAGTAATGATATTCCTTCTGGGTACTGTTTCCTTCAATGTCACACTGGCTCAGCAATCTCATCCGGACTCACTTTCAATGAATGAGGACGATCTGTATGTACCTGAGGATACCCTTGCCCTGGAACAGGAATATCTTCCGCCGGATGTGATCTTCATTCCGTCTGACGTGTTGTACAATCATTCCTGGGACAATACGAATGTAAGGCAGAGGCGGGAAGATCTTTCCACCATGGACGATACCATCGATATATACCTGGCCCATCCGTCTGAATCTCCTTTTGTGTTTCCCCGGCCCGGCAGGTTTTTGTCACCCTATGGTTACCGCGGCAGGCATTTCCATGCCGGTGTCGATATTAAACTGAACAACGGCGACTCCGTTGTAAGCGCTTTTGACGGAAAGGTCAGGCTTGCAAAAAAATACAGGGGATACGGGAATGTGATCGTTATCCGGCATTTCAACGGCCTGGAAACAGTTTACGGACACCTTTCGAAGATACTGGTTGCGATGAATCAGGATGTAAAGGCAGGGGAACTGATCGGCTATGGCGGACATACCGGGAGAGCCACCACTGCCCATCTTCATTTCGAGACGCGCTTCCTGGGCGAACCTTTTAACCCCGGCGCCTTTATCGACCTGGAGTCATTCAAGGTAAAAAACGATACCCTGCATATCACCAGTTCATTATTCGACCGGGGGACTACACGCGGGAAAAAGAACAAGTCGAAAAGTATGCGTAAAGCAACCGGTTCGGCGGAGGCAGACGGAGATACCCAGATTTACAAGGTCAGGAAGGGAGATACACTCTCCAAGATTGCCACCGAATTCAATACAACGGTGAAGCAGCTAAAATCGCTCAACCACCTTTCCAAAAGGAGCAAACTGAAAGTGGGTCAGCGTCTCAAGGTAAATTAGTACGCTGAGACAGTTCCATTTTTTTGTACCTTTGCCATTCTTTTTTTAAAACTTCCCCAAACCATTGATAATAATGGAAATTGCATCAAAGTACGATCCTGGTACAACTGAGAAGAAATGGTATGAGTACTGGATGAACCATGGTTTTTTTCATTCTGAGCCCGATGAACGGGAACCATTCTGTATCGTGATCCCTCCGCCAAATGTTACCGGTGTGCTTCACATGGGTCATATGCTTAATAATACCATCCAGGATGTATTGGTCAGACGGGCAAGAATGCAGGGTAAAAACACCCTCTGGCTGCCCGGAACCGATCATGCTTCCATCGCCACTGAAGCCAAAGTAGTGGAAAAGTTACGCCTGCAGGGGATCACAAAATCCTCCATCACCAGGGAAGAATTCCTCGAACATGCCTGGGAATGGACCCGGAAACACGGCGGAATCATCCTTGAACAGCTTAAACACCTGGGCGCTTCCTGCGACTGGGAAAGAACCAGGTTTACCATGGACCCGAAAATGAGCGAACAGGTGATCGCCGTTTTTGTCGATCATTATAAAAAAGGATTGGTTTACAAGGATTACCGGATGGTAAACTGGGACCCTTCCGCCCTTACAGCCATCAGTGACGAGGAAGTATACTATGTTGAAGGTCAGTCTAAATTATATTATGTCAGGTATAAGGTAGAAGATACTGAAGATGAATGGGTTACCATTGCAACAACCCGTCCTGAAACAATACTCGGGGATACCGCCGTTTGTGTCCACCCGGAAGATCCCCGATTTGTTCACCTCCACGGGAAAAAGGTGATCGTTCCTCTCATCAATCGGGTAGTTCCAATTATTGTTGATGAATATGTCGACCGTGAATTCGGCACAGGCGCGTTAAAGGTTACTCCTGCCCATGATATCAACGACTACAACCTGGGTCAGAAGCATAAGCTGGAAACAGTTGATATTTTTAATGATAACGGGACAATGAGTGTTGCTGCCCGGCTTTATGTTGGTGAAGACCGGTTTACCGTGAGGGAAAAGATCGTGAAGGACCTCCAGGCTGCCGGAAATATGGTTAAGATTGAAGACTACCTGAACAAGGTAGGCTATTCCGAGCGTTCGCATGTGGTTATCGAACCCAGGCTGTCACTGCAGTGGTTCTTACGGATGCCGGAACTGGCTAAGCCCGCCCTGGAGGTAGTGATGAACGACACCGTGAAATTCCACCCGGCTAAATACAAGAACACTTACCGCTATTGGATGGAGAATGTCCGTGACTGGTGCATATCCCGTCAACTTTGGTGGGGGCACCGGATACCGGTTTATTATCTTCCCAACGGGGAGTTCGTTGTTGCCCATAACCCCGCGGAAGCCCTTGAAATCGCGAATAAACAATACCCCGGCCTGAACCTGAAAGAAACAGACCTTCGTCAGGATGAGGATGTCCTTGATACCTGGTTTTCTTCCTGGCTCTGGCCTGTCTCTGTATTCAACGGCATCACCGAGCCGGATAATGCTGATATTAAGTATTACTATCCTACCAACGACCTGGTGACCGCCCCCGAGATCCTGTTTTTCTGGGTGGCCCGAATGATCATGGCCGGGCTGGAATACCGAAAGGATATCCCGTTCAAAAATGTATATCTCACCGGTATTGTCAGAGATAAGCTGGGACGTAAGATGTCGAAATCCCTCGGGAACTCGGCCGATCCAATCGAACTGATGGAGAAATACGGGGCAGATGGCGTAAGAGTGGGTATGTTGCTTACTTCTCCTGCTGGCAATGACCTTCCTTTTGATGAAGAATTGTGTGAACAGGGCCGTAATTTCAGTAATAAGATTTGGAACGCTCTCCGGCTGGTAAAAGGATGGTCTGTAGCCAATGATGCTGAAATGGCTCCCTCTTCAGCCATGGCCATTGAATGGTTCGAAGCGAAACTCTGTCAGTCACTGGAAGTTATCGATGATCATTATGCCAAATACAGGCTTTCCGATGCATTAATGACCATCTACAAACTGATCTGGGACGATTTCTGTTCCTGGTACCTGGAGATCATCAAACCACCCTACCAGCAAGCTATCGATAAAGCCACCTTTGACAAAACCACCGGTTTCTTCGAACGACTGATGAAAGTGCTGCATCCTTTTATGCCCTTTATCACTGAGGAGATCTGGCATATGCTGGAAGACAGGACAGAAGGGGACTGCATTATGATCGCACAGGCACCCCGGCTTTCTGCCTATAATGAGAAGAACCTCGCCGAGTTTGAGTTTGCCATGCAGGTAATTATCACCGTTCGCAGTATTCGAAAAGAAAAGAACCTTCCGATTAAGGAAAAGCTGACCCTTTTCATCAGGGATAAACAGCCTGAGCAACGTTCCAGGGTCTTTGACCCGGTCATCAGCAAACTATGTAACCTTGAAAAGATTGAAGATACTGACAATGAAATGGAAGGTGCCCTTTCCTTCGTTGTCAAATCAACGGAATTTTATATCCCGACCGGGGAAAAAATAGACCTGTCGGCTGAAATACTAAGGCTGGAAGGCGAATTAACTTACACCCAGGGCTTTCATGACTCGGTTGTAAAGAAACTGTCCAATGAAAGATTTGTGAATCATGCTCCTTCACAAGTGGTTGAAATGGAGAACCGGAAAAAGAAGGATGCCGAGGACAGGATACAGGTACTCCTGGGTCAGATCAGGCTGCTGAAAGGCAACACCTAGTTTTTGGTAAAAACATACTGGATAATATCGGCCCCCATCTTCAGGGCTTTGGTACGGGTTTCTTCGCTGTCCTTATGCACATCCGGGTCTTCCCAGCCATCACCCAGGTCACATTCATAGGTATAAAACACAATGAGCCGCCCTTGCCAGATCAGTCCAAATCCCTGGGGAGGCTTTCCGTCATGCTCATGGATCTTCGGTAACCCGTTGTTAAATTCATATTTCTGGTGAAAGATTGGATGGCTGAAAGGAAGCTCCACCAGGTCCAGCTCCGGGAAGAGCTTCTTTAGCTGAGGCCTGATGAATTTATCCATGCCATAATTATCGTCAATATGAAGGAAACCCCCGCCAATTAGATAGGTCCTGAGGTTTTGCTGTTCCTGGGGCGAAAAAACCACGTTTCCGTGCCCTGTCATATGTATAAAGGGGTAGTTGAAGATCTCCGTGCTACCGGCTTCTACCGTTGCATAGTCCTCATTGAGGTTGGTACCCAGGTTTTTGTTGCAGAACCTGATCAGGTTGGTCAGAGAGGTCGGATTGGCATACCAGTCACCGCCCCCGTTATATTTCAGCAACGCAATGTTTACCGTGCCGGGAGAAGTAAAGGAACTGACCAGGGGAAAGGCCAGCAACAGCCAGATATATAATCGAAATTTCTTCATGTGAGTTTGTAATCCTGTAGTTGGTTAATGATGTGTATCGTCTGGCAGGCGACCCAGCCTGCCGTCTCCGTCCTTAAACGAGTGGGACCCAAATTTATTGGAAAAAAACCAGCTTCAATGGCTTGTTCTATTTCTTTTGATGAAAAATCTCCTTCAGGTCCTATGGCGATGATCACGCTTCGTCCTTTAACAGTCTGATTAGCCAGCAGTTCCGGGTCACCCGAACAATAGCCTATCCACTTCTCCTGCTCACCGGCATGCCTGATCACATCGGGAAAAGGCGACGGGCCGTAAAGCTTCGGCAGCCAGGCTTGTTGCGACTGTTTAAGTGCAGCGGTCATAATCCGGGTAAGTCTCGGTATCTTAACATTCCATTTCTCAGAATGTTCGCAGACCATCAGGCTGATCGCATCAATACCTGTTTCCGTCACCTTCTCCACAAACCATTCAAGCCGGTCGGGATGCCTGGGCGGGGCAATGGCAATATGAACGGAATAATTTCTTTGCGGTTGAATAACCGGGTCACTCTTCAGCTTTATTATTGTTTCCTTAGGAGATGGCTCAATAATCTCAGCATCAGCCAGGTAACCGAGCCCGTCGGTCATCACGACCGGCTGACCCTTCCTTGCCCGCAACACCTTTGTCAGGTGAAAGGATTCTTCATTGTCCAGGGAAAGGACATCATGCGACAAATGCTGCTGCAATAAAAGGAGATATGAATAAGGACCAGGCATTATAAGGAAGGGTTCAGCAACTTGCCGGAAGAAAGAAGCCTCTGTATATACTTCTCTTTCAATGTTTTCTGGTAAGCAGGAATGGAAAGAGGATTATGCATGTCGGTACCCAGCACATCAATCAGACCGCGGTCTGCCAGCTTCTCCGCCATCTTCTTTATTACTGGTCCGTAATGTCCGCCAAAAGACAAAATATTTACCTGAAGCAGTATTTCCCTGTCTTTCAACTCTTCATAATGATCAATCTTGTCGTACCAGTAGGCATATCGTTCAACATGGGCCAGTATTGTCTTATAGCCGGCAATCTGCAGATCGAAAAGAATGCTGAACAGATTGGGATGGGGAGTGAAGGTAGATAACTCAATGAGAATGTTTTTCTTACCAAAAGTCATCAATTGACCGTCATGGAACTTTTTTTCAAACCCGTCATCCAGCATGTATTCTGCCGCAGCTTCGATCTCAAGCCTGATGTCCTGCTGACCGGCAGCCTGTCGAATCACTTTCAGTCCGGCCAGAATATGTTCCGGGGTGTTTTTGTAATAATCCACCATCACATGCGGGGTGGTGATGATCTTCCTAAAACCCATGGAGGCAAGTCCTTTCAGCATCTCCAGTGATTCCTCCGCTGAAGCCGAGCCATCATCAAGCCCCGGGATCAGGTGGGAATGCATATCCACCGTCAATGCTGAATAATCCAACAATGGAATACTACTTTTTTGGCTGAATAAATTTCCCCAGATATCCATAATGCAGGAATAACCTATCTCTTCAGATACATTTCATCATAATACTTTTGGTAACTTCCTGAAGTAACACTGGCAAGCCATTCTTCATTGGAAAGGTACCAGCCTACCGTCTTGTCGAAACCCTCATCGAATTTCACGGAAGGCTCCCATCCCAGCTCCTTCCTTATCTTGGAAGCATCGATGGCATATCGCAGGTCATGGCCTGCCCGGTCTGTTACGAAAGTGATTAGTTTCTCTGATGTCCCCTTTTCGCGCCCCAGGTGACGGTCCATGATCTCACAGAGTTTTATTACCAGCTTCAGGTTCTGCCACTCATTGTTCCCGCCTATGTTATAGGTTTCCCCCACCCTGCCCCGGTGAAAGATCATATCAATAGCCAGTGCATGATCTACCACATAAAGCCAGTCCCTGACATTTTCACCCTTCCCGTAAACAGGTAAAGGCTTGTTATTCTTTATGTTATGGATGCATAACGGCAGCAGTTTCTCCGGAAACTGGTTAGGTCCGTAATTGTTGGAACAGTTTGACAACACCACCGGGAGTTTGTAGGTATGGTGAAAAGCCCTGACCAGGTGATCGGAGCTGGCCTTGGAAGCAGAGTACGGACTTCTTGGGTCATAGGGTGTGGTCTCCCTGAACTGTCCGGTTTCCCCCAACGATCCGTATACCTCATCCGTTGATACATGATAGAACAACTTCCCCTCCGGGCTGTCCTTCCAGATATGCCTTGCTGCATTCAGCAGGGTCACTGTCCCTACAATGTTTGTCTGGATAAATTCCAGGGGATTGGTGATCGACCTGTCGACATGAGATTCGGCAGCCAGATGAATTACTGCATCAAACTTCTCCTTTTCAAACAGCGAGTCAATAAAAGGCTGATCCACAATATCTCCCCTGACAAAGGAATAGTTCGGGGCTTTTTCAATATCCGTCAGATTGGCCAGGTTACCGGCATAAGTCAGCTTGTCGAGGTTAACAACCTGATAGTGAGGATACCGTGTGACAAACAACCTGACCACATGAGAGCCGATAAATCCTGCTCCCCCTGTTATTAATACCTTCTTATCCATAGTGAGCAAAATTACAAATGATTATATATTTTTTCCGGCCAGGACCTTCTCCCAATTCCAGGCAGAGAGGGTCATTTCATCGAGTGTTTT
>JAPLDE010000250.1:7505-16134 GCA_026391855.1 Bacteroidota bacterium
GAGTGTTTTCACGGCTTTCCACCCCAGCTCCTCATTAGCATAACGGGTATCGGCCCAAACCTCTTCCACATCACCCTGGCGGCGGCCCACAATGGTGTAATTCAGCTTCATTCCTGAAACCCGTTCAAACGAATGAATGACTTCCAGCACGGAAGAACCGTTGCCGGTCCCAAGGTTAAAAACCTCATAATTCGCCTTGTTCTTCCCCTGGCTCATTCTTTCAATGGCTACAACATGGGCTTTTGCCAAATCAACAACGTGAATGTAATCCCGGATGGCCGTCCCGTCAGGAGTTTTATAATCATTCCCGAAAACCCTCAGTATTTCTCTTTTTCTGATCGCTGTCTGAGTGATAAAAGGGACAAGGTTACTGGGAATCCCGATAGGGAGTTCCCCGATCAGGGCGGAATGATGCGCCCCGATGGGATTGAAATACCTGAGAGAGATACACTTAAGCGGTGCAACCGACAGAAAATCAACCAATATCTCCTCCGAGATCTGTTTCGTATTTCCATAAGGAGATATGGCCTTCCGGACAGGTGCCTGCTCTGTCACCGGCAGTTGTTCTGGCTGCCCGTAAACCGTGCAGGAGGATGAAAATACCAGAAAAAAAATATGCTGCTCATCCATCCCTTCAAGGATATTCATCAGGCTGACTAAATTATTGCGGTAATACTTCAGCGGGTTGGCCACCGATTCACCTACCGCCTTGAAAGCGGCAAAATGGATTACACCAGTCAGGTCGGTATGTCGTCTGAAAAAATCAAGGGTCCTGGCCCGGTCAGCCAGATCAAACTCCTCAAAACCAGGTCTTTGTCCCGTGATCTCAGAAATCCTGTCAACCACATCGGCATGCGAATTCGACAGGTTGTCCACAATGATCACTTCATACCCTTTTTGCTGCAACTCGACAACAGTATGGGAACCAATAAATCCTGTCCCCCCTGTAACAAGAATTTTTTGCATGGTTTTACCAATTTTTGTTCAAGTTACTATTAAAATGTGGAAATCCAAGCAATATTACAAACTCCAGTAAGTGAGCAAATGAGGCCGATTGCGGTAAATTCCTTTAATATCCGCCAGGATTGCCTTTTCAGAAGACAACGAGATAAAGTAATCCTCAGAAAGAGAGGAATATTCTTTATGATTCACCGCGATAATGATGGCATCATAGTCCGATCCTGCGGTTTCCGAGAGCACAATTCCGTATTCGTGATGAAATTCTTCTGCATTGGCATGGGGATCGGTAACATCAACCCTTACGCCATAACTCTGAAGTTCTGTTATGATATCCGGGACCCTTGAATTACGGATATCAGAGACATCTTCCTTAAAGGTGGCACCCATCACCAATACCTTGCTGTTCAGCACATTCTTCCCCAGGGCGATCATCTTTTTAACGACCTGTTTGGCTACATAGTACCCCATCGAGTCATTGACGAACCGGCCGGAATTGATGATCTGAGGATGGTAACGGAATTTTTTCGCTTTATAGGTAAGATAATAGGGGTCAACACCAATGCAGTGTCCTCCGACCAGGCCGGGAAAGAATTTCAGAAAGTTCCATTTGGTCCCGGCTGCTTCCAGAACATCATAGGTGTTGATCCCCATCTTGTTGAAAATTATGGAGAGTTCATTCATCAGTGCTATGTTCACATCCCGCTGGGTGTTTTCAATGATCTTGGCCGCTTCGGCGACCTTAATAGACGGAGCCCTGTGAACACCGGCAGTAACAACCATCTCATAAGTTTTGGCGATCACTTCCAGGGATTCTGCATCACATCCGGATACTACCTTTTTAATGGAAGTAAGCGTGTGCTCTTTATCGCCCGGGTTTATTCTTTCCGGGCTGTACCCCAGCTTAAACCCGCTGCCCGTCTTCAAACCTGAAAGTGATTCAAGAATGGGAAGACAATCCTCTTCTGTCGCTCCCGGGTATACCGTGGATTCGTATACTACATAATCACCATGCTTCAGAATCCTGCCTACCGTTCTGGTAGCGGAAAGCAAGGGCGTCAGGTCCGGCATGTTGCTGTCATCAATAGGTGTCGGTACCGCAACGATGTGAAAAGCAGCCTGCTTCAGGTCTTCCGGATGGGATGTGAACTGAATATCGCACCCGTCAAAGGCATCCGAAGTAAGTTCATTGCTCGGATCAATCTTTTCCTTCATCAACTGAACCCTGTCCTCCCTGATGTCGAAACCGATCACGGAAACCCGGCGTGCAAATTCCAGGGCAATGGGAAGGCCTACATAACCCAGTCCGATGACGGATACTTTCGCTTTTTTGTTAACAATTTCCTGGTAAAGATCCATGAATCCTTAATATTAATTATAAATTAATGATTATCAATTATTTAGCAAACATTTTAAGGATCGGATGATAGTCCCCGGAAAACCCGACAGCATGGGCATTGCGTATGGAGAAGACTGTTTCAATGGAAGGTCTTGCGTCCTCGATACCAAAACCGCCTCCCGACAAGATATTCTCGTAGGTAACAGTGTGAAGATCGGCAAAACCACCGGAAAATTCTATCTCAGTACCATCAATTGTGATCGACCGGTAAGTCCTTCTACCGGTTTCTTTTATATGCTGGGGAAGGGTCTCGGCATCAATGGCCAGGAACCATCTCACCCTGGCTCTTTCCAGGATGAGTAATCCGGCAGCAATATCCGGCCGGGCGTAATGGAGAATGCTTTCACTGGGCTTACCAAAGATCCAGATCAGCATATCGAAGAAATGTACGCCGATATTGGTAGCAATCCCTCCTGATTTACTGACATCCCCTTTCCAGGACATAAAATACCATTTCCCCCTGGAGGTGATATAGGTCAGGTCAATGTCGTAGATCTTGTCTGCCGGGCCGTTTTGTATTTCTTCCCTCAATTTCAAGATGGAAGGATGGTAACGCAGCTGAAGAATATTATAGATCCTTTTCCCGGTTTCCTTTTCAATCTCTTTCAGGGCATCAACGTTCCATGGATTCAGAACGATAGGCTTTTCGCAAATGGCATGGCAATCGTTCCTCAAGGCAAGACGGATATGGGCATCATGCAGGTAATTGGGTGAACAGATGGAAACATAGTCGATCTTATCTTCCCCTTTCCTTCTTAATTTATCCAGGTGACGGTCGAACCGCTCTGGTTCGAGAAAGAAATCGGCAACCGGGAAAAAACTGTCGATGATGCCCACATTGTCATTTCGGTCAAGAGCAGCAACCAAAAGATTTCCGGTCTCCGAGATGGCCTTCATGTGTCTGGGAGCAATGTAACCGGCCGCACCTATGAGTGCAAAACGAAACGGATGTTCCATAATTCAGGTTTAATAACACACCATTACTTAGTTTTACTGACTTTATTATCAAGCAACCTATATTTTTCATGACTTTCAGGGCATTCAGCCAATCCATCCTTGTCAAAATGAAGCCTGTGCCCGAATTCGCTCATCCATCCCACCTGCCGGGCAGGATTACCTACCACCAGTGCATAAGCCGGAACAGGCTTGGTCACCACCGCACCGGCCCCGATAAAGGCAAATGTCCCGATTTCGTTCCCGCACACAATGGTAGCATTGGCCCCTATACTGGCTCCGTACCTGACCAGGGTTTTGTCGTACTGACCCCTGCGGTTTACCCCGCTGCGGGGATTGATGACATTGGTAAATACCATGGAGGGCCCTAGAAATACGTCATCCTCGCAGATCACCCCGGTATAGATCGACACATTGTTCTGGACCTTCACATTGTTACCCAGCACTACTCCGGGCGAAACCACCACGTTCTGGCCAATGTTACAATTCTCCCCGATCATACAATCCGACATAATATGCGAAAAATGCCATATTTTGGTCCCTTTGCCGATCTGGCAACCCTCATCAATGACAGAGGTTTCATGACTGAAATATGCTTTCTCCATAATGCTAATTTTTGTTGACGAATTCCAGCACCGAAGAGGTAATGTGGAAAAGCTGTTCCTCATCCAGCTCGGTATGCATGGGCAGACTGATGACATGGGAACAAAGGGCTTCAGTTACCGGGAAATCACCCTTCTTATACCTGGGATCCTGGTAAGCCTTTTGCATATGCATGGCCACCGGGTAATATATCATAGCCGGAATGTCCCTGGAAGCCAGGAATTGCTGCAGTTCATCCCGGCTAAACCCTTCAGTGACAAGAGTATACTGATGAAAAACATGGTTTGAAAAAGGAACCCTTTCCGGAGTTTTCAATTTGGAATGCCCGCTAAAGGCTTTGTCATAATAATCGGCTGCACCCCTGCGGGCAGAAGCATACTCATCAAGATGACCCAGCTTGATTTTCAGAATGGTGGCCTGTATGCTGTCGAGACGTGAATTAACACCCACATAATCATGGTAATACCTGACAGTCATTCCATGGTTAACAACCACTCTCAGCTGGGCGGCCAGGGCATCATTATCGGTAAAGATAGCACCCCCGTCACCATAACAACCGAGATTTTTTGAAGGGAAGAATGAGGTACAGCCCACATGTCCTATCGTTCCGGCCTTCTTATGGCGGCCGTCTTTGTATATATAATCGGCCCCTATGGCCTGGCAGTTGTCTTCAATAATATACAGATTGTGTTCTCTGGCGATATCCATAATAGCCTCCATATCAGCACACTGTCCAAAAAGATGAACCGGTACAATGGCTTTCGTCCTTGGTGTGATGGCCCTGCGGATAGCTTCAGGGTCAATATTGTAACTGTTTGGGTCCACATCTACCAGCACAGGTGTAAGCCTGAGAAGTGCGATGACCTCTGCCGTGGCAATAAAGGTGAAGGAAGTAGTGATCACTTCGTCTCCCGGCTGCAATCCAAGTGCCATCATCGATACCTGCAAGGCATCGGTCCCGTTGGCACAGGGGATCACATGTTTAACTCCAAGGTATTGTTCAAGTTCCTGCTGAAAAGCTTTCACCGCAGGTCCGTTAATAAAGGCCGTGGTATTAATGACTTCCTGAATCCCAAGATCAATCTCGGTTTTTATCTTTTCGTACTGGCTCTTCAGGTCAACCATGCTGATCTTTCTCATGAGCGTATATTTTAGTGTAATAAGGGCGCAAAAATAGTTAAAAGATAGGGATCTGCAATATTAATAAAGTGGGGCAGTTATTTATCGAAAGCCTTAACGGCTGCCTTCAACCCTTAGTATATTGCTTCACAATTATTGGTATTTTTGCAATCCAGATTGAATACGATGAACCGATTTTTACGCTCCTTTTTTCTCCTGGCACTCTTTTTATCCGGTAACACCGTCATCAGGGCTCAGGGCCTTGCCGATTCTGCCTTCTCCGCCGGACTTTTCTTTGCCAACTATTCCTTCCAGTTCCCGGGTGGTGACCTGGTTAACCGTTTCGGCCCAAACTCCGATATTGGGGGTGGTTTTCTTTATAAGACCAGTAAAAACTGGCTGGTCGGCTTCCAGGGCAGTTACCTGTTTGGTAATGATGTAAAAGAAGATAATATTTTCAGAAACATCTCAACCACTGAGGGTTACCTCATCGACCAGGTGGGAACTTTCGCCGAAGTTTATCTGTATGAAAGAGGTTTTCACTTATCAGCCAACCTGGGGAAAGTGATCCCGCTGGGAAGACCAAACCCTAACTCAGGATTGATGCTCATGGCCGGAGCCGGCTATCTTCAGCATAAAATAAGAATAGAAAACCCGAATAACGGGGCTGCCCAGGTGAAAGGCGATTATAAAAAAGGATACGACAGGCTGACCGGGGGCTTCTGCGCCAATCAATTTGTAGGATATATGTTTTTCAGTAACTCGAAAATATTTAATTTCTATGGAGGACTGGAGTTTAAGGAAGCCTGGACTAAAAGCCTGAGAGAATATGATTTCGACAATAGGTCGCGGGATACCCGTCAACGTCTCGATCTGCTCTGGGGTTTTAAGATTGGTTGGGTGCTCCCTTTTTACAGGAAAACCGGCACTGTCTTCTATTATTATTGATCGATNNAAGTACCTGTACACTTTCTTTGTATCGTTTTATGGCCTTTCAATCAGGGTGGCCGCTTTGTTAAATGCCAAAGCAGGAATGTGGGTGAAAGGAAGGCGGAATCTGGAGACGAACCTGTCTTCAGCCTTACACAACGATCAGAAAACAGCCTGGTTCCATTGTGCTTCACTGGGTGAGTTCGAACAGGGACGGCCGGTCCTGGAGGCATTCCGCCTTCAATATCCCGGATTTAGGGTGATTCTCAGCTTTTTCTCTCCCTCAGGCTATGAGATAAGGAAATCATATCCACTGGCCGATTACATCTGTTACATGCCGCTTGATACCCCGGAAAAGGTCAGGTCATTCCTCGATATCCTAAAACCTGACATCGTATTCTTTATTAAATATGAATACTGGTTTAACTTTATTAACGAGTTGAATTCCAGAAAAATACCCATTTTCATCATCTCCGGCATCTTTCGTCCTGACCAGCATTTTTTTCGTTGGTACGGTCAATGGTTCAGAAAAATGCTGGGTAAGATCAATTACTTCTTCCTCCAGGACCAGGAATCACTCACCCTCTTGCAATCTATAGGGATCAATAACGCACTGGTCAGTGGGGATACCCGTTTCGACAGGGTTGCCGGAATCGCTTCAAACCCTGCGAAATTCCCCATGATCGCTTCCTTCCGGAGCAGGGCAAAAGTGCTGCTGGCAGGAAGCACCTGGCCTGCAGATGAGGACCTGTTGCTTCCGCTGATCCTCGATCCTACAGTAAATTTGAAATATATCATCGCTCCCCATGAAGTCCATCCTGAAAGGATCGAAGATCTTTTACAGAAACTGGGTGACCGCGCTGTCCGGTTCTCCTCGATTTCTGACCAGACTGAACCCTGGTCTTATTCAGTGATCGTGGTAGATTCCATCGGCCAGCTTTCAAGCCTTTACCAATATGCCGACATTGCCTATATTGGGGGTGGATTCGGGAAAGGTATCCACAATATCCTGGAAGCCGCCACCTTTGGATTGCCGGTATTTTTCGGTCCGAACTATCAAAGATTTGCTGAAGCCAGGGAACTGATCAGGCTGGGTGGAGCGGTCAGTATTAACCTGGCTGCAGAACTGATGAAAGAAGTTACAGGCTTGCTGAAAGATGAAGGAAAACGGAAGAAAGCCTCGGCCATCTGTTCTGATTATGTGAAGAATAACACCGGTGCCACCGGAAGAATTTTGGAACACCTGCCTAAAATAACAACCTTGAAGGATTGACTCCATGGGTATAAAAGCCATTCTGTCGCTTGGAAGCAATATCGGCAACCGGGAAGAATACCTGGCATTGGCACTGGAACAGATCCGGAAAAAAACCGGGAAACTTCTGAAAGCCTCTGCCGTATATTCGACTCAGGCCTGGGGTTTTCAAACCGAAAATGACTTTTTGAACCAGGTTGCTGTTATCGAAACTAATCTCGATCCCAATTCCTTACTGGCTAAAATCCTGGAAATTGAAGAAGAACTTGGCAGAAAAAGAACAATATCAGGCACTTACGAATCCCGGAAAATCGATATCGATATTCTTTTTTACGATGCCCTGGTGGTGAAAACAGAATCACTGACCATCCCCCATCCCTTGCTCGAAAATCGTAATTTCGTGCTCGTTCCACTGGCTGAAGTTGAACCCTCTTTCGTGCACCCGGTATTGGGTAAAACATGCCTTCAACTGCTGGAACATTGCAATGATAAGCTCGACGTAATCCTTTATCGCTGAACACCTTGGAAAATCTGCACTTTTATAACTTCGTTTCAATAGAAGGCAACATCGGAGCCGGAAAGACCTCATTGGCAACCCGCATTGCCAGTCAGTTCAATGCCAAGATCATTCTGGAACAGTTCGAAGACAACCCCTTTCTGCCCAAGTTTTACGAAGACCCCTCCAAATATGCCTTCCCTCTTGAACTTTCGTTCCTGGCAGCCCGCTATCAGCAGCTTGCAGATGAGTTGACCAACCTCGACCTTTTCAAAAAATTCACCGTCTCCGATTATTTCATTCATAAATCACTCGTCTTCTCCCGCAAAACCCTGCAACAGGATGAATATAACCTGTACGCCCGCCTGTTCAGCATTATGATGAATTCTCTGCCCAAACCCGACCTCCTGGTTTACCTTTACCTGGAAACAGATCAACTTCAGTCTAATATCCGCAAACGTGGCCGCTCTTACGAACAGAATATCTCACCCGATTATCTCGATAATATCCAGCAGAGCTACTTCGAACACCTGAAAACCCTTACCGATCAGCGTATCCTTATCCTCGACACCAACTGTATCGACTTCGTGGATAATCCCCACCATTATGACCTGCTCATCAACCTGATCTTTAAAGATTACCCCAAAGGCATCCACCGCATCAAAGTCCAATAATTGGGTTTTGCCCTTACACCTTACTATTATCTCCCCCGGTTGGGGGAGTCGGAGGGGGCATCTCCCCCGGTTGGGGGAGTCGGAGGGGGCATCTCCCCCGGTTGGGGTAATGGTGCTAACATAACGATGTTATTATTTATATTTTTTGTAATTTCCAAGTTTAGTGATTCGTTTAAACTTTCTGTTTGGTTTTCGGATTTGTAGCATTTGTTTCAATATTAACTGGTTCATTTCTTCTACGACCT
>JAPLDE010000033.1:0-3373 GCA_026391855.1 Bacteroidota bacterium
ATATTCGTGAAAAAGTCGCCAAAAATCCTGATTATCAGGTCAATGTAGATGATATTAATGACTGGGAAAAGAAATATGGCCGGATTCCGGACAAAGCCATTGTTTTACTGAATACCGGTTTTGGGAAATATTATCCGGATAAACTGAAATATACCGGTACCAACTTAAGCGGAAAAGAGGCTGTAGAAAACCTGCATTTCCCGGGATTGCATCCCGATGCTGCCCAATACCTGGCTACTCAGCGGAAAGTCAATGCAGTAGGACTCGACACTCCAAGCATTGACTTTGGCCAATCCAAAGATTTCATGACGCATCGTATTCTTTTTGCCAATAACCTGACCGCTTATGAAAATGTGGCCAACCTGGACCAACTACCACCAAAGGGTTCATGGATCGTTTCGCTGCCTATGAAGATTAAGGGAGGCAGCGGTGCTCCACTGAGGATCGTGGCCTTTTTACCTTAACCCAAATAATTGGAATACAGCTTATTCCGGTTTCACCCATACTATCTTCCATTCCATGTGGCGAATGGTAAAAGCACAATTATCAATAATCAATTATCAATTATCAATTAATAATTACGAATTGTTAATTGTTTATCTTTAACTATGTTTAATCGTTTCGTCAAATATTTTCTTGAAAACCGGCTGATCACCTTCATTTTCCTGATTGCTTTTGTAGTTATGGGCGTTGTATATATGCCTTTCAACTGGAATTCAGGATGGCTTCCGCGTGATCCGGTTGCGGTTGACGCGATACCCGATATTGGTGAAAATCAGCAGATTGTGGCAACTGAATGGATGGGACGATCGCCCAGGGATATACAGGATCAGGTGACTTATCCACTGACAACCGCCTTGCTGGGTATTCCGGGAGTACAAACGGTGAGAAGCACGTCCATGTTTGGGATGTCTTTCATTTACATCATATTCAAGGATAAGGTTGATTTTTACTGGAGTCGTTCGCGTATCCTGGAAAAACTTAACTCGCTGCCAACAGGAACCTTACCACCCGGGGTACAGCCAACACTGGGGCCGGATGCCACCGCGCTGGGGCAGATTTACTGGTATACCCTGGAAGGTCGTGACCCAAAAACCGGGAAACCGAACGGAGGCTGGGATCCACAGGAACTGAGGACGATACAGGATTTTTACGTGAAATATGGTTTGTCTTCGGCTGAAGGTGTTTCTGAGGTGGCCTCTGTAGGCGGGTTTATTAAAGAATACCAGATCGACCTCAATCCTGAAGCATTGAAAGCTTTCAAAGTGTCGGTAATGGATGTGATGAATGCTGTAAGGAAAAGCAACCTTGATATTGGCGCTGAAACTATGGAGTTGAATAATGTTGAATACATTGTCCGTGGTTTAGGGTATGTGAAAAACCTTGAAGATCTTGAAGTTTCTGTGGTTGCTGTCAGGAATAGTGTTCCTGTCCGGATAAAAGATGTAGCCCGTGTGGCATTCGGACCTGCAACCCGGCGGGGGGGCCTTGATAAAGTCGGTTCTGAAGCGGTTGGTGCCGTTGTTGTGGCAAGATACGGCTCTAATCCAATGGAAGTTATTAATAATGTTAAAGATAAGATCAAGGAGATTGAAGCCGGTTTACCACAGAAAACCTTACCCGATGGTACGATTTCAAAAGTTACGATTGTTCCTTTTTATGACAGGACCGGACTTATCAAAGAAACGATCGGTACCCTTGAAACTGCCTTATCGCATGAAATCCTTATCAGTATTATCGTAATTATCGTACTGGTGATGAATCTCAGGGCATCCCTGATCGTAGCCGGGTTATTGCCATTAGGTGTCCTGATGACCTTTATTCTGATGCGTTTCTTCGGAATTGAAGCCAATATTGTTGCTTTATCGGGGATTGCCATCGCTATCGGAGTAATGGTGGATATAGGGATAGTAGATGTTGAGAATATTCTCCGGCATTTGGAGATGCCGGAAAATCAAGGAATCCGGGGGAAGCAACTGTTGCAGGTTATCTATCTGGCAACCACTGAGGTACGTGCTGCCGTTGTGACTTCAATAGCTACAACCATCGTGAGTTTTTTACCAGTTTTTGCCATGCAGGCATCTGAAGGGAAACTCTTTCATCCGCTTGCTTATACCAAAACCTTTGCCCTGTTGTCGGCTTTCATTCTTGGGATAGTGGTGTTACCAACGTTTACTCATATCTTCTTTTCAATCAAATTTGACACAAAAAAGATCAGAAGGATATGGAATGGTGCCCTTATTCTGTCAGGTTTTATGTTTATAATTCTCTGGCAAACCTGGCCTGCCTTAGCTTTAACAGCAGTCGGTTTAAATAACCTGTCGGATTATCGCTGGTCCGAAAGGAAAAAAAACTTCCCGAACTATATCAATATCGCGATCACTGTTTTAGTTGCAACCTATTATCTTTCAATCGAATGGCTTCCTCTGGGTGCTCACAACAGCACCCTGGTCAACTTTTTATTCGTTTCAGGAATTATTGCTGTTATTCTGACGATACTAATGTCGATGGTGCATTTTTACGAAAATATCCTTAGATGGGCATTGGAAAACAAAAGTAAGTTCCTGGTTATTCCTCTGATTACCTTGATATTTGGATTGTTGATATGGCTTGGGTTAGAAAGAACCGGTGGTTTTATGGCTACCGGTTTTGAGAAAATCGGATGGAAAAAATTCAGACAGTCCCAGGCCTGGCAAAGCTCTGTTAAAGCTTTCCCGGGAACAGGCAAGGAGTTTATGCCCTCTTTAAATGAAGGTTCATTCCTGTTAATGCCAACCAGTATGCCTCATTCCAGCATTGAAAAGAATCTTGATTATATAGAAACACTGGATCGGAGGCTCGCAGCCATACCGGAAGTTGAAGTTGCCGTGGGTAAATGGGGACGGGTAAACTCAGCCCTTGATCCTGCCCCGGTCCAGATGTTCGAGAATACCATTAATTACCGGCCGGAATATATACTGGATGAAAATGGTCAGCGGATGCGGTTTAAGGTGGATAATGAGGGCAGATATTTTTTAAAAAGCGGTTCCAAATATAATTTTAAGGAGAAAGGTTATAGGGCTATTCCTGCCGACAGTCTTGTTCCTGATGATAAGGGAGAGTATTTCCGGCAATGGCGGCCGGAAATTAAAAAACCAGATGACATCTGGAATGAAATAGTGAAGGTCACTGATATTCCGGGTCTGACCTCAGCACCGAAACTGCAACCCATTGAGACCCGCCTGGTGATGCTTTCGACCGGTATGCGGGCTCCCATGGGATTAAAAGTATATGGCCCCGACCTGGCCTCCATTGAAAAAGCAGGCAAACTGTTTGAACAGGCTTTAAAAGATGTGCCTTCCATAAAAGCTTCCAGTGTATTCTACGACCGGGC
>JAPLDE010000033.1:3431-28441 GCA_026391855.1 Bacteroidota bacterium
CGACCGGGCTGTAGGAGCACCTTACCTTGAAATTAAACTTAACCGCGAAGCAATGGCTCGTTATGGCATGACAGTGAGCGATGTACAGGAAGTGCTGCAAGTGGCTGTAGGCGGAATGTCACTTTCAACCTCAGTAGAAGGAAGAGAGCGTTTCCCATTAAGAGTAAGGTATGCCCGTGAATTAAGAGATAACCCTGAGGATTTGAAACGCATACTGATACCCGCTATTAACGGAGTACAAATACCTTTAAGTGAAATCGCTGATATAGATTATGCCCGCGGTGCCCAGATGATCAGAAGCGAAAACACCTTTTTGGTCGGCTATGTCATTTTCGACAAAATGGAAGGTAAGGCAGAAGTGGACGTAATAAATGAAGCCGATAAAACAATGAAACAGAAACTGGGTTCAGGATCAATAAACCTGGTGCCCGGAGTAACATACAAGTTTGCAGGTAATTATGAACAGCAGTTAAGGGCAACAAAACGATTGGCCATTGTCATCCCTATCAGCCTGATACTCATATTGTTGTTATTATTTTTTCAGTTTCGTACAGTTACTGCCTCATTTATCCACTTTTCAGGTGTTTTTGTGGCTTTTGCCGGCGGGTTTATCATGTTGTGGCTTTACAGTCAGGATTGGTTCATGAATTTCTCAGTCTCCGGTATCAATATGCGTGATCTTTTCCAGATGCATACGATAAACCTGAGCGTCGCTGTCTGGGTCGGATTTATCGCTTTGTTCGGAATCGCCACCAACGACGGGGTCATCATGGGTACCTATATACACCAGGTTTTTGAAGAAAAACATCCGGTAACTGTGCATGAAGTGCATGAGGCTGTTGTTACCGCCGGATTGAAACGTGTACGCCCGGCCATGATGACAACGGCAGTTGCGGTTATAGCGCTCTTGCCTGTTTTATCATCCACCGGCAAAGGTTCAGATATCATGGTTCCTATGGCAATCCCTGCTTTTGGCGGTATGGTGATACAGGTGATGACGGTATTTGTGGTTCCTTTATTACAAGCGGTTTGGAGAGAAAATAAATTGAAATAAATCAATCAGAATCAACTGATCATTTGTTAGAATTATTGGTAGAAAGAGAGAAGATATCTTTGGAATCATCAAAGGATTATAAAAGTATTTCAAAAGACATGCAAATAAATCTGAACAACTTTATCAAGATCACAAAAGACGAAAATGAAAACAAATAATAATAAGGTCACTCGGTTTATAATCACCTGTATTTCAATCTATTTCAATTTATTTCTTTGTATTTCTATTTATTCTCAGTCAGATTCCTTATTCAATTATCTTGAAATTGCCGCTAAAAATAATCCGTTAGTAATGCAACGGTATTATGAATATATGGCTTCTCTGCAAAAGGTACCCCAGGTTGGCAGTTTACCTGATCCTGAAATAAGCCTGGGTGTATTTCTTAAACCAATGGAACTGATGGATGGAAAACAGCTTGCTGACATCCGCCTGATGCAGATGTTCCCCTGGTTTGGCGTTCTAAAGTCTGCCAGGGATGAAATGAGCCTGATGGCAAAAGCAAAATTTGAATCTTTCCAGGATGCCAGACTTCAATTGTATTATGATGTTCAACGCACATGGTATGAAATGCATAAGGTGAAACAGAATCTCCGCATTTCAGGCAAAAACATTGAAATCCTCCGGACAATTGAAAGATTGGCGGTTGCCAGGTTCAAATCAGCTTCGGCAGGAAGAGGTTCTGCCTCCGACAAACCCTTAACGCCTTCTTCCGGTCAAAGCTCCTCTTCAGGATCATCAGGCATGCAAACCATGGGCGGAAACCAGGGCAATACTAACAGTTCCTCTGACAATCAAAACAATACTCCTATGCCTGGTAGTTCAATGGGTTCATTATCAGGTGGTTCAGGGCTATCTGATGTATACAGGATCCAAATTGAAATGGGTGAACTCCAGAATAATATTGAATTGTTATCTAACCGGTGGAATACGCTTTCCGCTGAATTTAACAGTTACTTAAACAGGCCGCCCACCTCACCGGTCAACCTTCCGGATACCCTGGTAAGGGTTGTTCCCAACCCGTCAATATTCGCCCTGAGCGATAGCGGGCTCGTAAAAAATCCAATGCTGGGTATGATAAAATATGAACAACAATCACTGAACGCCCGTTATAAAATGGTAAGCAGAATGGGTTATCCGATGATAGGTTTAGGGGTTAATTACTCTCTTATTAAAAAGAGCGAGATGAATACCTCACCCATGAACGGGAAAGATATGATCATGCCAATGGTTACGGCAACCTTACCTGTCTACCGCAAAAAGTACAAAGCAATGCAGGCTGAGGTTACCATCCTTCACTCTGCTTCGGAACAAAACTATAAAGCGACATCAAATACCTTACAGACAGATTATTACCAGGCCATTCAATTGTTTCAGGATGCGCAACGCAGGATAAAACTATATGCTGACCAAAATCAGTTGGCTGCAAAATCACTGGATATCATGCTCAGGAGTTTTACATCAGAAGGTTCCGATCTGTCTGATATTTTCCGGGTTCAGCAGCAGAATCTGAATTATGAATATAAACAGATGGAGGCTGTCGCTGATTACAATACCGCTATAGCCTGGCTTAATCGGATTGTTGGGTTGTAACAAACTCAATAATCTTTAACTTCAACAAGATGAACCACTTGAGTTTAAAAAAATATATCCCTTCCCTCCTGTTTCTAATTGGGGGTCTTTTTCTTGGATGGTTGTTTTTTCATTCTTCCAATAAGAGGATTGAGAATCAGGATAAGCAGGCTGAAGCGCCAAAAAACGAAGTCTGGACATGCTCAATGCACCCTCAGATCCGGATGCCAAAACCCGGGAAATGTCCGATCTGTGGTATGGATCTGATCCCGCTGAACCAGGGCAATTCAACCATCGGTTCTGACGCAGTGCACATGAGCAGGGAAGCAGCCCAGCTTGCCAATGTGCTGACCTCTGTTGTTTCAAAACAAAACCCTGTCAAGCAAATCAGGTTATACGGAAAAGTCCAGGCGGATGAACGCTTATTGCAAAGCCAGGTATCCTATCTGCCCGGTCGTATTGAAAAATTATCCGTAAATTTTACCGGCGAAGCAGTACGGAAAGGACAAACCCTGGCCACCATATATTCGCCGGAATTAATGACGGCACAACAGGAGCTTCTAGAAACAATAAAAACCAAACAGGTACAACCCATTCTCTATGAAGCAGCAAAAGACAAACTTCGTCAGTGGAAACTGTCTGATAATCAGATAGCTGATATCGAAAAATCGGGTACAGTAAAACCAGATTTAGAAATTTATTCCAATACCACCGGTATCGTAACAGCAAGGCGCGTCAATAATGGTGATTACATTAATCCGGGTTCAGTTTTATTTGATATTGCTGATCTTTCACTCGTTTGGATTATGTTCGACGCCTATGAAAGTGATCTTACCTATCTGTCGAAGGGACAAAACGTGTTATTTACCCTGGAAGCATTGCCCGGAATCAATTTTTCAGGTAATATTACCTTTATCGACCCGGTAATTGACCCGGTCAACAGGGTTGCAAAAGTAAGGGTTGAGATCAGTAACAGGGATGGAAAACTAAAGCCGGAAATGTTTGCGACCGGTATGGTTGAAGCTCATCTCGATCAATATAAAGACAAACTGGTTATACCTCGTTCAGCCGTTTTGTGGACCGGAAAACGATCTATTGTATATGTAAAACAGTCGGGTTCTGAAGAAGTTGCTTTCATCATTCGGGAAATTGAACTTGGTCCGATGCTTGGTAACAGCTATGTGGTAATGAATGGCTTAAGTGAAGGTGAAGAAATAGTGACACAGGGTGCTTTCAGTGTTGATGCTGCGGCTCAGCTTGCAGGCAAACCCAGTATGATGGAACCCAAAGGCGGTCAGCCGGTCACGGCCATGCCGGGAATGGATATGCCGGGTAATGCCAAACCGAAAATCAAGGCAACTATGCCTGGGATGGATATGCCCGCTTCCGGATCTACAGAGAAGCTGAAAATTACGGTGTCCGGGAATTGTGAGATGTGTAAAGCCCGGATTGAAAAGGCTGCTAAGTCTGTTAAAGGTGTGACTAAGGCTGTCTGGACAGCAAAAACAAAGATCCTTCAGGTGGAATATGATACATCCCTTGATAATCCTGATGTTATTTACAAAGTAATAGCCGATGCAGGGCACGATAACGAGAAATACAAAGCTGACGACAAAGTGTATGAGGCTTTACCAGCATGCTGTAAATACAGGTAAAACGAAAAAACCGAAAAATCATAATAAATGGCTGTAAAATCCGGAAGTATCGTCAACTATTTGTTTGCCGCATTGTCCCTCACTTTTGGCATAATTTACCTTACCAGGAACAGTTTTATGCCCTATCACAGCCTGGCGCTCTCGCTTGAATGGAGACAGGTCGAGCCAAACACACAATTCCTGATCCTTGCCTTGATGAGAGCCGTAAGCGGAGGATTTATCGTCAGTGCCATCGCCATTGGCTTTCTGCAATTTCAATTCACAAGAACAAAGATCTCATGGATCCCTCCGCTAATTCTCGCAATCGGAGTAGTCATCGAAGCCACTACCCTGTATGCGACCCTTATCGTCAGGCTCAATACTCCGGGAAACCCACCGCTATGGCTGGCTATATTTGCACTGATCTTAGTTGTGGCTGGCTTTATCCTGAACAGAAAGTCTTTATTGGACATAAGCAAGTAGCGAAAAGGATTGTTATCCTCAGTCGGCCCCAACATTTAGAAAAAGAAAAAGAATTGCAAGATAAATAATGATCCTAAGACTCATTATTAATTTAAGCTGAAGCTTCGAATTCATCTAATAATTATCTAAATTTGTTAGGGATTTCAACTATATCACTGAAAAACAGAAGAGTACATGGTCCTGATAATCCTATCTACTCTTGTTATACTGCCTTTTCTACCCAAAAAAGAGAGATTAAAATATGCAATTGGGGTATTGAAAAATTTTTCTTATAAATATTAAAAACCTGAATCGTTATGAAAATGGAAGATACTCTTGCAGGAATTGGGTATAAGAAGGTTATTATTTTAATGCTTCTTATCCACTTTAATATTTTTTCGGTCTTTACAGCATTTGCCCAATGGCAGCAGACCGGGCCATTTGGAGGATCTGTTTTATCATTTGCCGTTAGCGGAGCGAATATCTTTGCGGGAACTAATGGAGGCGGAGTGTTTTTTTCAACCAATGATGGCAGTGACTGGACGGCTGTCAATGATTGTCTGTCAAACCGGTATGTTTATTCATTAACTGTCAGTGGGTCAGTCATTTATGCAGGTACCTCCGAAGGAATATTTCGTTCCACCGACAACGGTGCCACATGGACTGCAATAAATAATGGATTGTCAACAACCATTGTATACACCTTAACAATAAGCGGGACAAACATCTTTGCAGGAACCGGAACAGGTGTTTTTTTATCTACAGATGATGGCAATACCTGGATAAATGTCAGTAACGGCTTACCAAATTATGCTGTCCGTTCAATAATCTTAAGTGGTACAAACATTTTTGCCGGGACTGACGGTGGTGGAGTGTATAAATCGACAGACGATGGTGACTCATGGGATAATGTCGGTAATGGATTAACGAATACTCATGTAAAATCATTTGGCATCAGCGGGTACTACATTTTTGCCGGGACTGAAGATGGTGTTTTTCGATCCTCAAATAATGGGAATTCATGGATGAATGTCAGTAGCAACTTGCAAAATTTAACAGTTTCTTCTTTAGCCATTAGCGGAACAGACATTTTTGCCGGAACGAATAGTGGTGTGTATTTTTCCAATAATAATGGCAGCAGTTGGATGCAGATGGACATGGGGTTGACGAGTTTGTCTATCAATTCATTAGCTTTCAATGGTACAAACATTTTTGCCGGAACTGCGACGGGTGTATTTCGATCTGCCAATTATGGCAATAGTTGGCAGGCTGTCGATAACGGATTGGTAAGTACAAATATCCGGTCGATAGCCATAAGCGATACATACATTTTTACAGGAACTTCGGACGGAATATTTCTTTCCAGCGATAATGCCGGTACATGGACGGCTATTAATAACGGTTTAACAAATACAAACACCTATTCATTAGCCATTTGCGGGACAAACATTTTTGCCGGTACAGGTAGTGGTGTATTTTTATCTACCGATAATGGTACTGAGTGGGTTAAGGTCAGTAATGGTTTGCCAGATTGCTCAGTTTATTCATTAGCCATCAATGGGACCACCCTTTTTGCCGGAACCGACAACCATGGTTTATATAAATCGACAGACAATGGCAATACATGGTCAGCTTTATATATGGGTGTGACAGGTACAAGTATAAATTCCCTAGCCATCAGCGGAACAACCATTATTGCAGGTACCGGGGCGGGTGTATTTTTGACCATCGATGATGGCAATACCTGGATTGATATCAGTATCGGGTTGCCAAATTATGATATCCGTTCAACAGCCATCGGTAATACGACCTTTTTTGCCGGGACTGATGGTGATGGGGTATTTAAATCAGCAAATAACGGTGACTCATGGATGAATGTTAACAGCGGTCTGACAAATTTAGCTATTCGTTCATTTGTTATCAGCGGAANNNCGGAACAACCATTTTTGCCGGGACTAATGGTGGCGGTGTGTTTTTATCAATCAATAATGGCATTACCTGGACAGCATTCAACGATGGCTGGCTAAATACCTGTGTACTGTCATTGGCTTTAAACGGAACAGACCTTTTTGCTGCTACTGTTGGAGGAGGAGTATGGAAAAGGTCTGTTAGTAATCTTGTACCAAAAAACTTTGATGCTGCTGTTTACCAGTTATTATCGCCCACTGATGCCGGAGTGGGTTCTGCATCCGTTATCTCTGCGAAAATCGATAATACAGGATTAAACCCTATCGGTAATTTTCCTGTAAGCTGTTATGTTGACGGGAATCTGTTTGCCACCTCGATCATTAATTCAACCATCGCCTCAATGGGTAGTCTTGATTTTATCTTCCCGGGTACAATAGATCTCTCATCAAGGGGTGAGCATACGATCAAGATTATAGCAGGGCTTACCAATGACCAGAACCATGCCAATGACACCCTGATAACGGGTATTTTTGCATCAGGAACTACGGTCACGGCTATTGGTGAAACATATTATGATCTGCAAACAAATGCATCCTGTCAGAATCGTTTGGTTCGATTCTCCGACGGTACAACAGGAGGTACCTGGACAATGGGAACCCTTTATCCCGGATTTCCTGACAGAGGTACAGGTTACAACTCTCAGCAGAATTCTGCCTGGAGCAGCTTCCCGACGGATAGAATTGAAAATGTGCGTACCGGATGGCCTTCATATGCTCCCTGGGGCAGTAATGGAGAAATCATTTGCGCACATACTAATACGACCAATGGCCTTAGGATATCCAGCCGAACGACAAAGGGGAGCGGCTCATGGATAACTGCCAATAAGCCAGGTCCTGCAGGTCATGAAATTCTTAACTGGCCGAGGATGGTTACTTCAGGAACCAATCACGATTATCTGCATATTGTAGCGCTAACTATTCCGGTTTCGAGTGGCGGCACCTTATATAACGGGCAAAACAGCGCCTTGCTTTATTCCAGGTCACCGGATGGCGGTGTTACCTGGGATATCAATAATGTACAACTCCCTCAAACGGATACCAACTTCTATTATGCCCTGGTCGGAGACAATTGTTCTTTCACGGCAAAAGGAAACACGCTGGCATTTGTTTACGGCAGTACCTGGACGGATGTTTTTCTTTTAAAGTCTACGGATAATGGGACTACCTGGATTAAAACCCTCATCTTTCAAAATCCTTATCCGAAATTCACGGAAACGACCACTCTCGTTACCGACACGTTTACTGGTTGTGATGGTTCACTCTCCGTATGTCTTGATGCAAATGGTATTGCGCATGTTTTCTTCGGTATAAGGAAAACGCTGAATAACAATTTATCCGATGGAGTGACTTCATATTTCAGCAATTCCGATGGTTTAGCTTATTGGAATGAAACCATGCCTGCCTTTACCACACTTGATTATCAATCTCTTAAGGATCAAAATAAGCTGGTTGGTTATGTTCAGGATCTGAACGGGAATGGGATCGTGAAGGAATTTGACGGAGAAGGAAACTATTACTCTTCGCTTACCAGTACACCCGTTTCTTGTATTGATAACAGCGGTTATATTTATGTGGTCTTTAGTTCTGTAATGGAGGGACTCAGTAATGGTTGGCAGAGTTACAGGCAATTATGGGTCAGGCGATCCAATAACGGGGGACTGACCTGGGGCGATTTCATCAGGTTGAACAGTACAGTCGGAAACAGTTACAGTGAATGTGTATTCCCTTCTTTAGCAGAAAACAGCGATAACAATTTATATCTTCTTTATCAGAGTGACCCCGAACCCGGAATGGCTGTCACCGGAGATATGGACCCTTTTGGAGTCAATACTATCAATGTGATGACCATTCCGAAGACGCTTTTTGCTTCTCCGAAAATCAGGACAACACTTGAAACAGTTACCGGATGTCCGGGAAATATTGCTGTAAAAATTTCCGTCACTAACCTTAGCAACGTTTCCTCCATTTCTCTTTCATTCTACTATAACAATAGTATTTTGACTTACCAGGGATATCAGGATCTCAATCCGGCATTAGCCTCTGGAACCTTGTTAATCAATCCGTTAGCAAACAAAATTAACCTGGCTTGGTTTAGTTTAACCCCAATCAGCATTTCAAACGGCGTATTGCTTGAGATCAAGTTCTCGGGAAATTCAGGAGTGAGCCAGCTAACCTGGGATTCCATCACACCCGGGGCCTGCTACTTCACAGATCCTGTTGGTAATCCTCTTCAGGCAAATTATACCGATGGCGCCTTAAATATCGGGACCTGTACCCACATTATGGGTAATATCAGCTATTTTAACACTTCCAATACCAACATTTCCAATACAAATCTTTTATTAAAGAAAAACAATTCGACCATAGCCACCACCACAACAAACTCGTCAGGGCAGTATCACTTTACAGGAATTAGTCAGACAGGTGCCGTAAATATATCAGTTCATTGCACCAAAACCTGGGGCGGCGTGAATGCCATTGATGCTCTTAAAGCGATGCAGCATTTTGTGGGAATATCGCCACTAACAGGACTTAGACTGGCTTGTGCCGATGTGGATGGCAATGGTTTTGTGAATGCAGCAGATGCCCTTTTGATCATGAGACGGTTTGTTGGTCTTCAGATCAGTTTTGCCTCAGGAGATTGGATTTTTGAGAACCCTGCTATAACGATAATTCCGAATGACACTGTTTATCAGGACATTAAAGGATTATGCGTTGGAGATATTGATTGTTCCTACGTCCCTGCTGCCAGAGAAACCCCGCTTTGTTATATTGATCCGCATGGCAGCTATCCCCTGCTGCCGGGAAAGACCCTGGAAGTACCGGTAAATATAGGTCAGGACGCAGTTCTGGGTTCTGTATCCCTTATTATGAAAATTCCAGAAGGTATAGTAATAAATGACGTTCAACCGGAACTTCGCGGAGAATTTATCTTTAACGTTATTGGTAATGAATTAAGGATTGCATGGTATTCAATTGAATCTCAGATCCTTAAATCAAACGACCTACTTTTTACAATGATCATCCGACAGGAAAAACTAACGGAATCCTGGGTAGCTTTACCGGGAAGTATACTGGCTGACCCTATGGGAAACGGCCTGGTATCATTCCCTTTGTGGATACCGGAAGCCAGTCCGGTAAGTGGAAAAAACTGGTTAGGTGATAACTCTCCCAATCCATTTTCAGAAATTACAAGTATTCCATTTGGTCTCTGCGAAGTATCAGATATATGTTTGATTATCAGCAATCTGACTGGTGAGGAGGTCAGCCTAACAAACCTGGATCATGTACCTGCAGGAATGCATGCAATCGACTTTCATAAAAGCCTGGTAAAACCCGGAGTCTACTTTTACACCCTGGAGATCAAAACCGCAAAGAGTTACTGGAAGTCAACCAAACGCATGATTGTGAGGTAGATAACCCGTCCTTGTGGTTTTTGAAAGCAGCTAATTATATACAGAATAACTTGTCTTTAAGGGTGGAAGAGGAGATGAATGGAATAGTGGCCTTTTTTATATAATGCAAAGTACAGTCAGGCTCAATACTCCGGGAAACCCACCGGTATGGCTGGCAATATTTGCACTGATCTTAGTAGCAACAGGTTATGTGTTGAACAGAAAAGCTTTAGGAGTCAGGTGAACTTGCTACTTTAATCCTTTATCAGCCGGATGGAGCATCCCCAGGTTTCGTCACCGGCCATACCAAATCCCATAAAGCTGGACAAGTCATAGTTAAGCATCCATGCAAATCCATATCCGTAAGGCTGTGAACTGGACCACCAATAACTCGTTTCATGTAGTTTTTCAAATCCAGTATCATAATTACGCCCGCCCGGCAAAGCAGTAAGACCGCTGGCATTGGTTGCTCCCTGGTTGGGTGCCATCCAATGCGCCGTTCCGGCTTCTTTCATTTTGTTACCGCATTCCAGCCATCCTCCCAAATATTCGGTTATCGTATCCAATTCTTCATTGGTTGGTATATGCCAACCTGTTGGAGCGATATTTCTCGAATCTGTAGCGGCATAAAAATTATAGAGCAATCCATAAGTGGCTGTGTTAGAAGGATTATCATTATATGCACAACAAGCCCCTGTTGTCAGTGTATTCCACTGAGAACCAGTGACATTCGGGATGGGATCACCATTACGGTAGTGGGTTGTTTTCAGGTTTTCAACCATCCATTTCTGGTTTCCTATCTTAATCACATGATACACATTTCCATCGATATCGGTGACGGTTTCGAGCGGTGATGTTGTAAATGATTGCTCATTTCCATAACCGGTTCCGGCACTATTTGTGGCATATGCCCTTACATAATATTTGGTATTTGGGGTGAGTCCGGTTAAAGAACCCGTAAAATCACCCGTACCTGATCCATTGGAGGTTTTGTTGTTGCTGATTGTCGGCGAGCTTGATGTATTCCAGCAAATTCCGCGTGCGGTTACCGTTGCTCCGCCATCGGCGGTAATGCTACCGCCCGACTTGGCTTCAGTCTGGGTTATGCTGTTAACTGCAGTAGTTGTTACAGTAGGAACGGTAACGGTCGGGGAATCATTGCTGCTGTCTTTTTTGCAGACGAAAATCACTGCCCCGGCAAGGAAAGCAACTAAAAGTAAAAAATGGAAGGTTTTGTTTTTCATAACACAGGAAATGTTAATTAACATGTAATTAGATAATTATTCGTCAAAATATTAAATTTATAACACATAAGAAAAGAGAATCAAAAATAGGTAATTTTTCCTTTGAAGGTTCATAAATACGGTAATTTTCGGAAAACCAATCTGATAACCAGTTTACCAAACGAAGTGAGATGAAACCAAAGAAACTCAGGGTTTAAATACCTTTTTGGTAAGCAGATTACCATTGTTATTGGTGATGCGAAGGAGATAGATCCCAGCCGGCAGTCCGTTAGTGGGTACTATAATCCTGTAAGGGACATAGTTTTGTGATTGGTATAATAACCTTCCATAAATATCATACAAACAGGCACTTATCTTATCGGAAGGGGGGAAATTGTGTTCAATATCAATATGATCCTCAAAGGTATAGAGCTGGAATTCCGTGGTATCTATTTCTTCCAATGATGTACTTAGAAAAAAACAGGGCATTTGATAGCTATATGGAGGGGGTTCCCAGGAATTGTTGTTGCAGCACCGGAGTCCGGCCGGGTGTGCAGCAGCCCAGTCGTCCCATTTGCCGGGAAAGAAAAACCAGTGACCTCCGGTAATCTCCATGACGGGTAATTTAAATTTCCAGTCAGAGGATGAACTGATGACCAGATTTCTGTAACAAAATGGTGACCAGGAGAAGTACGTAGGGTCATAAAAAACCGAATCGACGGTGAATGTCGTCAGGCTGTCGGGCTCAGCAGTCAGACCAAATATCTCATATGGATTTCTGGTGGTCCATGAATCCCCGGCGTCGGCTTCCAGGTCAAACAATTCGTAAAAAGGACCTCCAAAAGAATAATAAACCGTGGTGCCGGTCTGTCTGATATAGAAAGTGATGTTGCTCAGTGTCTGATTCAGATGGTTCACTGTGAGGGAGCTGTATTTACGGCAGGAAAACCCGTTGATGACAGCGTCCTGAAGCGAACGGATCAGGACATTGCCAAGGTTAATCCCTCCGAATCCATTCTGCTCTTCATAGTTATAAGACCAGTAGTTGTTCAGGCCAGCAGGCCACTTTTCAGGAGCATAGTAGTTAGAAGAATGCAGGCAATCTGCAAATGATGAGCTCATAAATATCAGATTACCAGCCTGATGAAAACAAATCAACTGAGTGAAGGGGTTGCCAACAATAAGGGAACAAAACCAGGCTCCCGGGTAAAAGAGACCGTGCAGGCTTCCGATCCCTGCCACCCAGACATCCGCAGTGTCAAATCCCGGTAAAGAACCGGAAAGACATTGAAAAATCCACCGCTGACGGTAGTTTCCATTCATCTGCACGGAATCGACTGTAATACAACGCATATCTCCGAAAGTATCTCCGGGTAAAAGGGAAAAATTATATAACAGTGTAGAATTCAGATAGATGTTTCCTGAACTATCCTCTCTGAGTTTGCCAAAATGTGAAATCCATTCATCGGGGTTCTGGTTTCTGGAGAACAGAATTCCGGATTGCCACATACCACCGGAATCAACGGGTTCTGTAAGACGGATTCTGAAACCAATATTTCCGCCTCCTTCACCGGTACAATCATACCAAATTGACCATACTGAACTGGTATCCAGGAAGTTCTGAGAAACGACGTTGCCAGAGGAATTCAATAAGAAAACCAGAAACAGCAGGATTGGGGTAAGACATTTGCGATTCATGACAGAGGAATAATCTAAGGATTAAAGATACAAAAATAATGTGCTGGTGTGTTAATGTGCCAGTGAACCGGATTTTATATGGCATGTTTTTTGGTTTGATATTGTTTATGGATGTTTTTCCAATGAATAGTTAAAAAACAAAAGCCATGAAAACACGCATCATTTTTTCGCTCATTGCCCTGCTGATATGGCCGGCCAGCACACTGAAGTCACAGGAACAACCGGAACAACTCAACCTTCCGGGCGACAATCTCAATCTTTACGCCGTCATGAAGATCTTTCAGGAATCGGAAACCCTTGAACTCTTTGAAAAAAGGCTGAATGAAGAAGATACCAGAATCAATAACCTTGATCTGAACGGGGACAACTACATCGACTATATCAAAGTGGTTGATTATGTAGAAAAAAACGTTCATTACATTGTCCTCCGGGTAGCTGTCACACTTACCGAAAACCAGGATGTAGCTGTTTTTATAGTGAGGAAAGATCCGGATGGCAAAACTGTGATCCAACTGGTTGGCGATGAAGCCTTGTATGGCAAATATTACATTATTGAGCCTTATTATGCCACTGACCAGGGCAGCACGCCAAACCCCGGATATAACAGGTTTAATAACAACCCTCAACCCGTTACGGAGCACCACACTGTAGTTTATGAAACTTCTGCATGGCCGCTGGTAGCACTTCTCTTCCTGCCCACCTACGTTATCTGGAATTCACCCTGGCACTACGGTTATTATCCAAACTACTGGCACCCATGGACACCCTGGTACTGGCACGAGTACTATGGTTACCATTATTACTGGCATGATCAGTATTACGGACATTACCACCATGGACATCATAACGGCTACGACAGCTGGCATGAAAATTATTACGGCCATCACCATACCACTTCCAATACCGTTTATACCAGGAAGGAAAGGGGGGATTATAAAGGAAGCTATTCGAAACCTGAGAGCATTCGTGAAGGCTCCGACTATTTCCGTAAGACGCATCCTGAAGCAGTAAAACCGGACATGAGAGAACCACAAGTGAAAGATATCAGGGTGGCAACCAGATCTGATATTCAGTCCGATAAGACTAAATCTAAGGATAAAACCAATATCAGGAAGAAGGACAATCCTTCCATTAACAAGACACAACCTGGAAAGCCCGATAACAAAGCAGGGAATATCAAGCCCCTCAAAACAGACAACAAAGCAGGGAATATCAAGCCCCGTAAAACAGACAACAAAACAGGAAATATCAAGCCCCTTAAGACTGACAAACCGGGAAATATTAATCCCGGTAAAACGGATAACAAACCAGGCAATGTGAAACCGGCCACGCCTGAAAAGAAGACAGGTGTTTCAAAGACAGAAAAGGCACCGTCCGTCCAAAAAGCGAATAATAAAGCAACAGGCAGACCATCCGACAGGGAAACAAAACGCCACAGCAAAGAAAAACCAAAGAAGTATAAGCCTAAAACCGCTCCGGAACCCGGCAGGGATGAGAGAAAGTGATGACCTTAACAGGATTATTAAACAAAACCCGGGTGTTTCCCGGGTTTTGTTTTTGTTGTCAATGGGGTTAAATAACCATTAACAGAAATTCATTCAGGTTGATTTGCTTAATCCCTTTGTAATTATCGCCAATAATGGGATCATTTAAGGTTACCACGAATTTTGGATAGTTGTTTTGTATGTGGAGCAGGTTGCCAAACTCCCTGTTAACAGTCTGTTGACCTGTTAATTGCAGTGCCACCTGTACATAGATTTTATTTCCATTCTTATCTGCTACAAAATCGATCTCAGTATTTCCTGTTTTACCAACGAACACCTGGAACCCACTAGCCACTAGATGGAGATAGACAGCATTTTCCATAAGCTTATGTATGTCGGTCAGCTGGTTAAAACCTCTGATGGCATTACGCAGTCCCATATCTTCAAAAAAATACTTTTCACCGATCTCGAATATTTTCAATCCCTCAATCTCTGACCTGACTACCTTGTTGATAAAAAAAGCATTGGTTAACGCTTTTAAATAGTTGATAACCAACTGGGGAGAGATTTCAATGTGTTGAGATTTGAGATACTTACTGATATTGGAGGCCGAGAATAAGTTCCCCACATTACCTGCAAGGTAAATGACCAGGTTTTCAAGAAAGGAGACATTCCGGATATTTTCTCTGGCAACTACATCTTTAAGTAAAATGCTGGAATACACGTTTCGAAGGTATTCAAACGCAAGGTCCTCTCTAAGCCCGATTCGCGACAGGTAAGGCATACCACCAAGGGCAAGGTAGCGCATAACAGCGGTATAATTCCCTTCCAGTTGATGGAACTGAAGGAACTCCTTGTATGAGAGCGGATGTACCCTGCATTCGATATACCTTCCTCCCAGGTAGGTTGCCAATTCTCCCGACAGCATCCTGGCATTGCTACCGGTGCAAAACAAATCACAAGTCCCCTCGGCCAATAAGCTCCTGAGTGCCAGCTGAAAGGAATCGATTTCCTGGACTTCGTCGATGAATAGAAAAAAAGGACCAGCTCCTGTCATTGCCTTCCGGACAAAACCCAGTAGGTCAGAATGAGTTTGTAAATGCCCGAACTCCTCCAATTCACAGTTTATATAAATTATACCTGCTTCAGGGTTTTTCTCCTTTACTCCTTCCATCAACTGGTGCATCAGATAGCTCTTTCCTACCCTCCTTTGCCCGGTGAGTACCTTTATTATTTGTTTACCAATAAAGGGTTCTATCTTTAGCGTGTAATCCGGTCTGGGAGTGTAATCAAATTTCATGTATACCGTATATTTTTTACAAAATTAAGAAAAGTATCGTGTATACCGTATGAAAATAATCAATTTTGCAATTATTGAGCTAATGAGTTGTCTAATAATTCCCGGATATTGTGCAGGTTAGTGTCAGTCTTTCAGGCATCTCACCGAATACCCGTTTTCCCTGTAACCTTCCAGGCGGCTGATCGTGCTGCCGTAAGTGTATAAAGAACGGTTGAAGGCATTTCCCGTTGTATAAAGCTCTGAACACCAGGTATAATTATCTGCCTTTAATCCATAGAAGGTTGAATTATTATACCGGTAACCGGCCCCCAGTGCAGTAAAACCACTGGCATTGGTAGCCCCTCCATTGGGGTAATTCCAATGATCATAACCCGCTTCTTTGAGCAACCCTCCGATATCTGTCCCGGTCCATTGGGCCATTAAACTACAATTCACTGAAGGATCGAGGAAAGTGGTAAGGGTGCACCATTCGGCATCGGTAGGAATGTGCCAGCCTGAAGGACAAATACCCTGGGCTCCTGCCTGAAGACTGAACTGCATGGCCTCGTCCCATTGATACATGCCTCCGTACTGTTCGCAGTTAACCGGTAAATTGTTAAAGCAATATTTTTCGATGATCCCATTATCAGTCTGATTCAGCGTACCATTGATCATTGTGCCGATGTTCAGATTCTCTTTCATCCAGCATTGGGCGCCGATCTGCACCGTGTTATAGGTTTGTCCGCCATAAACGAAATCAGGCTGTCCGGGACAAGGCATTCCGGTTAACGAGACCAAACTGATCTCAACAGTATCGACAGACGTATAGCAGGCGGTGGCAATGTTCCAGGTCAGCAGATAGGTAATCCCCGCAACTCCGGTAAAGGAAGCCGTTGGGTCAGAATTATCCGTTAAGCTGTAATTGTATCCTTCAATAACCAGCCAGTATCCTGCACCATAAACCGGTACATTTCCATTCAGGATAACTGTCGTTTCGGAGGAAGCTACAATATCCGGACCTGCGTTGGCCTGGGTGGGATGAGGAAAGCAGGCAGGCGGGAGATTGGAACCGTTGATATCCCCGTAACAAAGCCCGTAAAAATCATGGGAGACAGGATTGATGCCGTCAACCGTAACGGGAGTATTCTCAAAAGTCCAGTTGCCGGCTGTAAAAGAAGTCAGAAACCCGACAAAGCGCTGCAATATCTGCATGGCATCAATGGCATTCACTGAATTTGAATTATTTACGTCGGCAGCCTGAAGCGGTAATCCTGTTAATAAGGATAAGCCGACAAAATGTTTCTGTACCATCAGGGCATCCACACTATTCCCCCCAGCCCATGGCTTATTGCATTGAGGTTCAATGTAGTACTGACCTTGACCGAGGTTTTCGAACCGATAATACCCATGCTGGTCCGAATTAATGGAATCCAGCTGTTGTCCAACGGATGAAACCAGGTATACCTTCACTCCGTCGAGGAAAGTATTTGCTGAATTTAAATATTTTATATGCCCGCTAATGCGCGATTGGCCACAGGCAGCTCCGATCATTCCCGTTGAAATGAAAAAGACCGATACAACAATAAGGAAGTTTCTCTTCAAAAAAGTAAGTTTTTCAGGCATAAAAAGTTTTTAGTTGGATTCCAGGCTGCTAAAGTATGGCAATTTATTAATATGACGCTGCTAAGTATAGTGTCTTTGGAAAAATAAAACCACTAGGGCACTTAGGACACTAAGAAAAATACCCGGTCAGGCTGAGTTCGGGTGTACTATTGTTGCGACGGCCTGTTATCTCCTCGCGGATCTAATCCTTAACGAGCTTCAGTGTTCGGCTTTTGTTTTTATCAATAAGCCGGAGCAGATATATTCCCGGCTTAAGCGAACCCGTTTCAATCGTCGTCCTTTCAGAGGAAACACATTTCCCTTGCATAACAAGCTGTCCTACAGCGTTATATAGAAAATAACCAGCTGTTTTTGATTCTCCTGTATAATCGAGAATAAACTGGTTATGAAAAGGATTCGGTGATACCTGAAAGTCAGGCTGGTCGGTTATTTCCGGCAAATTCAGCAACAGGTCGATCGGCCTTCTCCAGATTCCGGTTTTGGAAGTCCCAACATACAAATAACCATCAGCGATGTGCATCGACATTGTATAAGGGTTGATTAGATTATCCGTAATATTTATCCAGGAACCTCCATAATCAGTACCCATATAAACGCCTTTGTTTGTACCTGCAAAGATCAGATTACCAAATGTTTCTATGCAAAATACCGTGTTTTGTGTCAATGGCATCCCGCTGCTTATAAAATTCCAGTTAATGCCCCAATTTGATGAAATATAAATTCCATAATCATGCGTTCCAGCCAATATTTTATCTCCCTTAATGGTTAAGCAGGAAATATTTGATGGTAAATTAATAACGGGTTGATTCCAGCTTTGTCCCTGGTTAAAAGTATACGCAATAGTACTGTTTCCTCCAATTAAGAGGGTGTCCTCACCTTTTTTTACCAATGAACTGATACCATTTAAATTGATATTATAATTTAATAACCAGTAATTTGCAGTATCCAGGGTATAATAAACTGACCCGTAAATAAATCCAATGAATACCTTACTGCCTAAGGTTATGAGTCCAACCGGAGTTTGATTTTGCAAACCGGTATTACAGCTATACCAGTTTTCTCCATTGTCAGCCGTTCCCATTATGTTCGACTGATCGCCGACAGGGGCAAAAATATGGTCACCAATCTTATCCATACGACCCAATATAAAATGAAGATTTGGATCGATTCCATTAACTTTAGCCTGCCAGCTCTGGGCATTATCATCTGACCTATAGATCGCATTGATTTGCTTCATAGTTTCAGACCATAATCCTGCAAAAAGACTATTCCCGAGTTTCCTGATCTCATGTACAGAAACATTAACAATACCTTCACTAAAAGACATCCAGGAATTCAGGCCATCGTTGGATAAAAACACTCCACCGCCGTTAGTCCCTGCAAGGACAGTAGAGTCATGAAGTGCCAGGCACATGATGAAGGGATTCCCCAGGCCCATGTATACATTTATCCAGGTGATTCCCTGGTCATATGAAACATAAACACCACAACCCTCGGTCCCAACAACAATCTTTGTCTCATCAACAGCAATGGATGTAATCAAACCGGTGGGCGGACCACTTATTATAGTCCAGGTGAGCCCAAAATCGGTAGAAACAATAATATTCTCCCCATTAACACCACAAACCCTGTTATTATTGGAGCATAGATGTGTAACATTAGTATTTCCAGTTAAATTCGTCGTTAAGTAAAACGATGCACATCCGTTATTTGAGATATATACACCAATACCATTCGATACTAAAACATTATTTCCGGCAATCGCAATACATCCGCAATAACCCATATTGGTGGGTGTAATAGTCGACCAGGATGCCCCAAGGTTGAATGAAACACATAGGGTGTTCTGTCCGGAGCTATAAACAACAGTATCCCCTTTAACAGCCAGGTTCCCTCCGGAAACGCTTAAAAGCAGTGACCAGGTATCTCCATTGTCTGAAGATAAAAACAAACCATCAGACCCCAATACAAATAAACCACTGCTGTCACTAATTATACTTTTCACATATGTACAAATCTGGCCCAAATATACTGGGGACCAGTTGTTATTGCTGCTATCAGCAACAAAAAGGCCTCCCCCGTCAGTCCCTGCAAAATATTTTGATCCCGAAATTGCTAATGAGGTAATACTACTTCCCTTGATTCCATTGCTGACTTGTTGCCATTGTGCTTGTACTGTATTGGTTGTCAGCAAAATAAGACCAAGTGAAATGAAAGCTGCAATGTGCTTCATAAAGAAAATTATAAAATGAACTTGTTTTGATTGCATTTGGTTTTGCTTTTTAAACACATAATGAACCTTCATGAAATATTGTATATTTAAAACTCAGGTAAGAAATTCAATACCAATACATTACGGTTTGGACTTGAATCATTACTCCACCCGGCAGATCCCGGTGATATTAGCAATATTGAGTATCTTCAGGATTACCGGGCTTACATGGATAATGGATAGTCGGCCGGGCTGAAGTTGCTTGGCTGTTTTGATGCATATCCTGAGAAATGAGGAAGAAACGTACTGAACTTTCTCCATATCGAAAATGAGGTCAGTATACCTGTCTAAAGGTTTGCCTTCGAGTTCCTCCTCGAAGGACCGGCTTAACAGGGTATCGAGCCTCTCATCCAGTACACAGGTCAACTGGTGCCCATCTTCACGAAAAGTACTCATATTCAATATTTTAAAGATAATTTTTATGGTACATTGGCCAGATATCTTCTGCTGTAAGCGATTCATCGAGAAATTTCGCCTTATCAAATCCTAAAAACTGCGAATTTTCCCTTCGCTTGAGCACCCGTTGGATATTGAGCAGATGGCGCACGGTCACGTTGTCGGTGGTGATATTTTTTCCACCTGTACCACAACCCAATGTAAATGAGGTGTTTAACTTTGTAAACATACCACCGACTGCTCCCTGTGAGGAAGGAACATTGACCAGTATCCTGCCGGCATTCATCTGGAGGGCAAAATACCGGATACGGTCTTCATCATTGGAAAATATGCTTACTGTATGACCTATTCCGCCATGGAAGTTCAACTGGATACAGGTCTTAATGGCTGACTCAAAATCGGGAACCTCATACCAGGCCAAAATCGGGGCAAGGATCTCAGAAGATAAAGGATGAGCAGAACCCACCGCTGTTTGGGGTGCAATAAGCAGGGCAGTGTCTTCAGGGACCTCAATTCCGGCCAGTCCGGCAATAAAGGCAGCTGATTTCCCTACGACTTCAGGGCTCATCAGTCCGGTCCCGGCAAAAACAGCGGTCTTTGCAAGCCCGGGCAGGTCCTCATTACTGACAAAAAAGGCCTTTTTACTGAGAAATTCCTCCTTCACTGATTCGGCAATGCTTTGTTCTACCACTACAGCTTGTTCACTGGCACAGATGGTCCCGTTATCAAATGTTTTGGAGATCAATATCTGATCGACAGCAAACGGGACATCGGCTGATTTTTCAATGAAAACAGGAACATTACCGGCACCAACACCAATACTTGGAGTTCCTGAACAATAAGCTGCATTCACCAGACTGCCGCCGCCGGTTGCCAAAATCAGCGCCAATCCTTTGTGCGACATCAATTGATGGGTTGTTTCCCGGTTAATGCTGCCTATCCATTGAATGCAGCCCTCCGGTGCCCCGGCTTTCAACGCTGCCTTGTAACATATCCTTGCCGCTTCACCACTGCATTTTGCCGCCTTTTTAGAAGGACAGACAATGATAGGGTTTCTTGTTTTCAGGCAGATCAGTATTTTGAATATGGTGGTAGAGGTAGGGTTAGTAACAGGAATGACAGCCAGAACAGGTCCCATGGGTTGGGCTATCTCTATTAATCCGTTGTCAGGATCATCGGAAATAATGCCGACCGTCTTTTCATTCCTGATATCCTCGTAAACAAGATGAGTACCTACCACGTTTTTAATCACTTTATCCTCCCAACGGCCGATACCGGTCTCTTCCCATGCCATCCTGGCAAGGTGGACCCTGTTGTTAAAAGCTGCTTCATAAACAGCCTTAACAATTTTATCTGTAGCTTCCTGGCCGAATTGATGAAATTCAGCTGCTGCAAGTATGGCCTGCTGGATGATATCATCGGCTAATACCCCCATAAATAGAAGTTTGGAGTTGAGAATTCCGAATTCTTAAATCCGATTTTGTAATCCGGGTTAGTCCTTTATGACCATCGGCTTTGTCTGGAAAAAATGATCTTTTTCTCCGCTCACCTCAAGTCTGTATAAATAGATTCCGGGCGAATAACCATTCCCGTCAAAGGATGACTGATACCGGCCTGCTTTACGGAATTCGCTGACGATTACCTTGATTTCTTCCCCCAATATGTTGAGTATACTTAACCTGACCATCCCGTCGGTTGAGAGGGAGTAATCAATGTCGGTCTTGTTACTGAAAGGATTGGGGTGGTTAGTACCCAGGTAGAAAGGTGCGGAAGCGGGTGGATTGTTATTGCCGTCAGCCATTTTAACATCAGGCAACAGCAATTTTGTATTCATCAGTGCCTTTCCGTCCTGTCCGGCCAGTTCTGTAACAGGGTCCAGATTGAATGGTAAAGATCCTGTGTTCATTATACTGTTCCTCATCCTTGTGACCAGGGTGAATAAAGGTTCATCCGTTTCAAATTCAATGGGTTGCAGTCCATACCAGGCAATTCTGATCTGACCATCTGTTATATTGTAAATGAAACCGTTGAGTTTTGATTTCACTTGCAGCACTTCCAGCTCATTTTCCGGATAATTCAGGACAAAAGAGATGGCATTCGTGTTAAAGGCAACTTTAGCCCTTATTGGAAGGTCAAATACTTCTCCTTCAGGGATTTCCAATAAACCTTTTTTCTCCAGGAACACTGAGGGAGTGGTCTTCACTCCGGACGGGGCATAAGACCCGTTCACATCACCGGCACAGATAGCGGTAATATTCCTGGTTGCATCCCCTGTTGTGACCACCACGGTTGAATTCATCTCAAATTGCCAGTCGGCAATAGTATAGGAAGGTAAAAGCCCGACAAATCTTCTCATGACGATAAGGGCATCGGCTGCATTCAGGGTCCCGCTATTGTTCACATCGCCGGCTTCATACCGTAAGGTGGAAAGAGTGATAAGCCCTACCCCGGCCTGGGCAATAAGCATAGCATCAGTGGCATTTACCTGGGAGCCTGCCCATGGAATTGAAGTCCTGGCTGAGAGGTTATACGTTCCGCTTGTCAGACACCTGAACCAGTAAACTCCCGCACCAATCTGCGAAATGGTTGAGTCGATAACCACATTTGCCGTCGTTTTCCTGATAACCCAAACATTTCCCAATGGTGTCTGAGGAGTATTGTCGTATTTTATCACACCGGTGATCCTTGGGAAAAGGCTGACCTGAATGGTTTTGGTAGCGCTGTTCTGACAATTGTTGGCGTCGTTGTATGTATAGACAATGTTGAAGGTTCCGACTCCGGCTGCCTGGGGATTAAACACTCCATTTGTAATAAAGGCATTTCCGGAATAAGTCCCTCCTGCCGGGGAACCGCCGGTTAACGTAAAGGCCGTACTTTCGGAACAAACGGCTGAAAAGCTGCCAAGGGTAACGGTTGGCAATGGGTTTACCGTAACGGGGAAGGTAAAGACGGGTCCGTCTCCGCAGAGATTCTTACCCTTAACGGTTATATTGCCGGAGGTGGCGGTAGCCGGAAAATTCAGGGTATTTGTCGGGAGGTTAGTTGTAACGGTACCGGTTACGTTAGGTGGGAATGTCCATACGTAAGAGGTTGCGTTTGCAACAGGAGGGACACTATAAACCACCCCATTGGTATTTTTGCATACTGAGGCGGGGCCGTTTAAGAGGGTGACCGGGCCAGGCAACAGAGAAAGGGTGACCGGCAGTGAGTAACTTACTCCGGCCCCGCAGCTATTCCTGCCGTTAACAGTCACATTTCCGTTTGTAGCTGTCGTTGAATAGCATATATTGATTGTATTGGTAACACTTGATCCGGTTGCTCCCGGCGGAAGGGCCCACTCATAAGAAGTTGAATTGGCAATAGTTGATGTAGAATAGTTATAGCATTGTCCCTGGCAAGGTGAAGTGGGACCACCGGTAATGGCTGTGGCGGCAGCAGGTAAGGGGCTGATGTTGATGACCAATGAAGCTGTCGGGCCATCCCCGCAGGTAGTATTAACCCCTTTAACAGTCAGTGTTCCTGTAGCGGCATTATTAGCAACATTAACGGTTATTCCGGTACCATCAGCGGTTGTTGAGGCCAGTGTCCATCCGTTGCCCGAATTAGGTAACGACCATGTATAAGAAGTTGCATTAGGGATCGGAGGGATAGAATATATAACGCCCTGGGCTCCCTGGCAGACAGTTGTTAAACCGGAAATGGCAGCCGGTGTGGAAGGCAGGGGATTGACAGTGACCGCCAGTGTCGAAATTCCTCCGTCTCCGCATACATTATGCCCTTTAACGGTAACATTACCGGAAGTAGCTCCCGGAGGGAAGGTGACCGCGATCGAATTTGTTGAACTGGTTCCTGTGGCTCCAGGTGGCAATGTCCAGCTATAGGAGGTGGCATAGGAAACAGGAGGTACTGAAAAAGTTACCGCAGCAGGGCCCTGGCATACTGTGGCTGGGCCGCTGATCGTACCGGCAGCAACGGGATAGGGACTGATACTGATTGTTACAGAGGGGCTCATGGTTGTCGGGCAAGTCTCCCAACCGTTATAACGGGCTGTAATGGTGTATGTGCCGGGTGTTAACTGGTTCCCGAAAGAAAGTGCTGAACCGGTACCGGCCATTGTGCTGTCGGGAGTTCCGTTCAGGTTCAGCGTATAGTCGACACCGGTCTGAGAACCGCTCAGTCCAATGGGTTGACCTACCCCGCCCGTACAATAGGAACCGCCGCCGGTCACCGAAAACAATGTAAGCTGAGGATCAGCGATCACATCAACCCAGCCATCCATCCATTTTGAACAGGTAGTAGCCGGGTTTTGAGCCAAAACCCTGTATTGTCCAGGTGTTGTGAATAATCCGAAGGTATATCCAAATCCGTTTCCCGGCCAGTTTATATGCGGTGCAACAGGATTCCCGTCACGGTAAAGGGTATAGTTTATCCCAAGCTGGGTAAGATCAAGCCCTACAGCCACTCCGTTACTTCCCACGCAGAAATGTCCCCCGGCCGGATAGGTTGTGGTTACATTATGAGATTGAGGCAGGGCATTGACGGAAACTGTGGAATTATTGAAAACGGTAGAGATCAGATTTCCCGGTGGTGAATTGCAATTTTTATTGAAACATGTGGGAGACCCCACCCAGGTCAACGGGCTGTTGGCAAACAGTTGTGAAGTAACAAATTTCAGGTTAACCAGGACTGCACTTCCGGTCAATGTTCTTGGCGTAGTGGAGGAAAATGAAAGATAAACACTGTTACCTATGGAGGTTACCGAAAAGAGGGATGTATCAGGCAGAAAGATGGCATTTTTATTGCTGAATTTCGCATAACTCATCAGGGTATTGTCAAAATGCAGTAAATAGTAGAACGAACACACCTGTTTAAAGTTGGTTACCACAATCGGTACAATGATGGTATCGCCCGAGCAGGCCCTGATCTGTGGAATACCTACATAAATGGGAGGAAG
>JAPLDE010000033.1:28503-32607 GCA_026391855.1 Bacteroidota bacterium
AACAGGGGCACAGAGACCAAAAACCTTACACCGGTATTGGTTTCCGCTCATGGTGACAAGCAGCGGGGTAATTTTCAGGATACGGGTTGTGGCCCCCTGGTATGTTCCATTAGCAGTTGTTCCGTTAGTAACATTATGCCATCCAGCAGCTGAGGTCCATTCTTCCCATTGATAGGTAACACCGGCAGGGACAGTAAAGGTTACCGCGTTGGTTGTAATGGTCGCTGTATCGCCTGTATATACTGAAGGAGGTGAGACAGGCTGAGTAGTGATCAGCGGTCCGCCGTTGAGAGTAATTCCATTGGTGAACTGGGATTGAAAGGTCATTAAACCTGCACTGTAAGAGCATGCACCTGATTCCCACTGCAGTCTTGTTGTATCGCATAAAACTTTAAAATACAGTATATAAAGGGGTTCCCCTTCCGGAATGGAAACAACTCCAAAGGTTGTAAAGAAGGCAAAAGCAAACATATTGTTGGAAGTACCCGCATAATTAAGATTATTGTGGTACATTGAAAATCCGGCATTTACCAGGATCGGATTGATATGAGCGCTATCATACGATAATGCGGCTGCTTTGTAAATCAGATGAAGAGATACCGTACTAACTGAATCAAAATTGGAAATATGGATAGGGATGGCTATAGAAGGATTAGGTGTGGCACAGGGGCAGGTGTATACCGTATCGATCCAGGTTTTAACAAGTTTTATAACGGATAAAAGGGCTCCATTGAGAGCAGGAGGAGTATTTTGGTTTGTGTAGACAGTGGCACCACAGCCAGTCAATATACAGCGGTACCGGTAACCACTCATCGAAATGGAAGGAATCAGAATTTTCAAGGTATCGGTGTTAACTCCCTGATAAACAGTGGTATTATTCAGGTTAACCCAGTTGGCTGCATCATCGGTGCTGATCTGCCATTGATAGGAAGGCAAACCTGAGGCAACAACCCTGAAATAGGCCGGTACATTGACAACAGCAAGTTTATCGTCAGGTTGGGTGATAATGGAAGGTATCCCTGTGGTGACCTTTCCATTGGTATAGTGAGAAGGAAGCGTAACACCTCCCGGTCCGGTAAAATAACATACCGTTGGCATGACCGTATCAAAAACAACAGGGCTGTTGTTATTGTAACTAAAAGACAAGTCGCAGATCAAACCATCTGACATGGTTATCGATGATGTACCAATCCATTCAAGGACAATCTGGCCGGGAGTGCTTGTAACAGTAAAGGTACCGTTCAGGGAAGGGTTTACCCCGGAGTAATTCAGGTAGAGAACATTTGGCAGTGTATAATTAAGGTACATTTTAAAACCAGTACATTGTATCAGGTTTTGCACCCTGACGGGGACCATCGTATTTCCGCCCGGACAGGCATAACCAGTACCGGCTACGGCATGGATAGGCGGACCCACGCTAAGGATGACCGTATCAGTAATGGCATCCGGAAGGCAGGTCCCGGATACAACACAACGGTATTTATAACCGTTCATGCTTTGCACACAATTGGTTAATACGAGGCTGTTTGTAGTAACATTTGAATAGGGCGGCGTGGCTGAAAGGTTATTAAATATATTTCCCCCGTCCGTACTTACCTGCCATTGGTAGGTTATATTACCCCCTGAACCGACCATACTGAAGGTTACATTCCCGCCAACCGCTGTCGCCTGGTCGGCAGGTTGCTGATAGATTGCCGGCTTGGGAATAATTTGTACAATATTGGTTTTGTTGTTGTTGTTAAGGAACTGGTCCTGCTGACCATTGGGACTACTGGTTTGTACTGCGATGACCGTATTTCCCGGTGTAAACAACATATTTGCAAGAGTAATTGTAGCAAATGCTCCGGGAGCAAGCGTTCCTGTCCAATTGTAAACGGCCTGGTTAACACCATTCACCGACCAGTTAATGGTAGCAGAAGTAAGTGGCTGTATCGCTGCATTTACAAACCTGACTTTCACCGGCCAGGTCCCTTCGCAACTCTGGTTGGGGGGACTCGTTATTGAGTCAACACCAATATCATAATTAAAATTGGTAGTATAACTGATTGAAAGATAGGGTTTAGTATTGGGCTGGTTACATCCATCAGCCCATAACCAATAGGTTGAAGAAGAAAGAGGAACATAAAAACCAACGGCAAACCAACCGCTGGCCAGTGCATTCTGTAAATCTGTAGTGACGGTATATCCCAGCACCCTGGTATTGAGTCCGGTATTAGGACTGGTTACATACAAATAGTTGGTCCCGGTAGCACACTGCGAGAAAATGGTAGCCCCGGATGCGGTAACGGGATCACTGGTAAGCTTGCGGATATAATAATAGACAAACGATTCTGAAGTTACCGTATACTTTAAGGTAACACTGTTGATCGTTGATCCGGTAGGGATACCGGAAATATCAAATTTCATCCAACCCCGGTCTCCACCGCCTCCCATTGCATGGACCAGGCTGGTCTGGTATTTGCTTCCGGAACTGTTTACCGTACCTGTCCAGAAATCGATCTGTTGCGGATAACAATTGATGGTTGCCGCTTTAACTGAAAAGGAAGGAAATATTCCCATGCAAATTACCATGATCGCTAATAAATGGGCTGACTTCTTTGTAAGCACTTCACTTATTTGACTGATTTTTAATAGCATAAGGTTGTTATTTGTAATTATATAAACATTTTAAATATAGATTTTAGAGCTTCATCTGACTATCATAAAATTCGGATATAAATATAGGAAAAAAATACTACCTTTTTGCAGCCGGAATATAAGATCCGTTAACATCGCCGGTACAAATTCCCTTAATAGATAGGATCATATCTCCTGTGACCTGAAAATGAGAATGTTCGAACATCCAGTCACCGGCCGGGAAATGGCTTACCATACCGATAAAACGTTTCTGAATGTACAGTGCATCCAGCGAATTGACAAAATTGTTTCCATCTGCATCAGCTGCAGCGAGGTAAATCCCATGCAAAAATTGTAAATGAACAAAATGCTTAAGGACAGCCAGTGCGTCGGTTGAGTTTATTCCACCGGACTGGCTATTATTACTTTCCTTAAATGTATAGCTCCCTTGAGCAACATTTAAAAACCTGTAAAAGCCGTTTGTTGCCGTAGAAGTGGAATCCAGTTTGATATTGAGCGTATCACAGAGATAAACAGTAACACCTGCCAGCGGGGTATTTATTGAGTTGGCGTAAGTAATAAAACCCTGCACAGTGTAATTATTGTAATAATCTGAACTATCAAAAAAGCTTATCCGGTGTTCTCCCTGGGGGATCACTGTGTAATACAGGGCCCCGGAAGGATATACGGCAGCCGGAATGCTATCGATCAGAAAAACCGGTGCCAGATCCGGGAAATTGAAGAAAATCGTGTCCGTTGCCGGGTTCCAGTACTTTCCATTGATATGATTTCCCGATCTTCTCATCAGGAGGTCAGAAAGATTGGTTTTCAGCGTGTAATGGGAATCTGTCCATCGTTTACCACCTCCATACCACAAACTCCAGTGAGTTGAATCGTATTCATGAAACAACAGACATTTTCTGTCGGCTATATATTCCTGATTTTCTGCACTTTGTCTGAATCTTGCTGTGAACTCTCCCGAAAAAGCATCACCGCTGATTGTCAGGGTACTGTCGTTTTGTACCAGCACATTTAACTGACTGCTGTCGCTGGCTACCAGTAAATTGCGGAAATTTGCGTTTTTGGCATGAAGGGATTGCTTCAATTTAAATCCATAATTATAGAACTGTAAATCAGTATTATAACCACCTTCAGGTTTTCCTTCAGGCACATATCTGAAGGTATCAATGCTGGCTGAATATCCGGTAAACAGCGGAAAAACTGAGAGCTGTTGTCCGAGAGTATTAGACCTCCAGCCACCTGTAATCTGGCTGAAAGTGCAGTTATTTCGCTGAGGTTGCAGATATGACCAATTGTTGGGATAAAGTTTCCAGTCAACACAATGCAGGAGCCACTCATAATCAAGGGTATCGCTTCCTTTCAGGTCGTCGGTCAGCAGAAAAAAAGAAGTATCCATCATGATCATGTTTCTTCTGAATTGTTGCAAACCGGGGTCAATATATGAGGAAGAAGCATTACCGCAAATCT
>JAPLDE010000104.1 GCA_026391855.1 Bacteroidota bacterium
GTTCAGACTCTTCCACATTATTGAATCAAGTTAATCTCCAGGAACAGATAAATTTGAGATTTTCTGTTCATGACAGTATTGTTAAATGTATCTCAACAAGGGGGCGTCTCTTTGTTTCCAATGACTGGGGAGCTCATTGGTCGGTTTTCCCGACACCATATACTCTATCTGTTGTTCCGCTAGTAATGGTTGATTTCCAGGATAACATGATGCATGGGCTAATATGGGGTCATGACTTTCATATCTATGAAACATTAGATGGAGGTATTACATGGACCCAAATAACAACAACCGTAGTTTCAAATACATCGAGAATCTATTGGATCCCCGGGACAACCAATACTTGTATTTGTACCAGTGCAAGTTTTTATGACAGTTGTTATTACAGTACCAATGGGGGTCATACCTGGGTTGACATTCCGGAGTTATTTGGACTGGGACTTTGTGCCAGTGGTTGGTTTAATGAGCATATAGGATGGGTTTCTGAGATTACAAAAGGCGCTACTCCCTCATTAACCGGGATGTACAGGTTTGACGGGACTTTTGTTCATGTTCCCTGGATAGAGGATAAGCAAGTAAGCATTCAGGTTTTCCCTAATCCCTGCTCACAATCTCTTTCATTCAGCACGAAAGGATTGCTGGGTCAACTCGTTACCATAAACTTGTTAAACAGCATTGGACAGAATATGCTGAATAACAACTTCTTACTTACTCAAAATCAGGAAAATAAGTCAGTAGATGTAAGTTTCCTTGCTCCGGGGATTTACCTTGCTATCTTCAATACAAAAGATCAATGTTTCCAGGTTAAAGTTGTTATTCAATAACAGGCTTATAGATATTGATTTACCTGTTTGTTCTAACCGGAATGGGAAATGTGGATTTAAACTCCCCAAGGGTTTATGGCCTGCTATCATAATATCCCCAAGTGCCTGGTAATGACCAGCCGCTGGATTTCAGAGGTACCTTCCCCGATCTGGAGCAGACGCTGGTCGCGGTAGAAGCGTTCGATGGGATAAGCTTTCATCAGTCCGTACCCGCCATGGATCTGAACGGCTTCGTCGGCCACTTCTTTGGCAATTTCCGAGCAATAGAGCTTCGACATGGCGGCTTCCTTTGCAAAGGGTTTCTTGTGGTCTTTCAGCCAGCAGGCCTTATACAGGAGGTTTCGCGCCAGTTCCATCTTGGTAGCCATATCGGCCAGTTTAAAACCTATACTCTGGAAATGGGCAATCGGTTTGCCAAACTGTTTTCTTTCTTTTGAATAGTTAAGGGCCATCTCAAAGGCACCCTGGGCCAGTCCAAGCCCCATAGCAGCTATTGAAAGGCGGCCGCTGTCGAGAGTATGCAGCATGATGCGCGAGCCCTGGCCTACCTGTCCCAGGAGGTTTTCCTCTGGTACCCGGCAATCATCAAAATATAGTTCCGAAGTGTTTGAAGCCCGCCACATCATTTTATCATGCATGCTTACCGCCTTAAAACCCGGGGTGTTTTGCTCCACCAGTATGGCAGAGAAATCCTTTTGTCCGTCTTTCATGCCTGTAACCACCTGTACGGTAGAGCCCCTGGTGATCGGAGTGGAAGCGTTGGTAATAAAGATCTTGGAACCATTGATCACCCATTCGCCGTTCTCCACCATGGCCTTGGTCCGGGTGCCTCTGGAATCGGAGCCGGCGTCGGGTTCTGTCAGTCCGAACCCCCAAAGGGCTTCACCGGTGCAAAGCAGGGGAAGATATTTTTTCTTCTGTTCCTCGCTGCCGAAGCTATATATAGGGCCGATTCCCAGTGAGTTATGGGCGGCCACGGTAGCCGCCTGGGAACTGTCGACCCTGGCCAGCTCTTCCACGGCAATGATATACGACAGGGTATCGAACCCATGTCCGCCGTATTCAGGGTCTACCACCATGCCGAAGAGTCCTATTTCCCCCATTTTCCTGGTGAGTTCAATGGAAAATTCGGCTTTTTCATCCAGCTCCTGAGCCAGGGGCTTGATCTCTTTCTCGGCGAAATCCCTTACCGTGCGACGGATCAGGTCATGTTCTTCGGAGCAAAAAATATCCATATTGGTCGTTTTAAGGTTGTGACTCCTGGGTTAATTCTTTATTTTCTGAAATTTTCAGCAATTCGGTCTGCGCCTCCACCCTGTCGCCGGCTTTCAGGTTAAACACGATAACCCGGCCATCACGGGGCGAGAGGATGTTATTCTCCATCTTCATGGCTTCCACAACCAACAGCACATCTCCTTTCTTCACCTGTTGCCCCGCGGTAATATTCACCTTCACCACCCTGCCCGGCATGAGCGATACCACCCTGTCGCTGCCGCTGCCCTGGTCGCTGAGGTAGACCTCGTTCTGAACAAGAAAGTCGCTCCGTCGGCATGAGAAAACCGTACCCAGCAGGTTGATCTGTATGATCCCCTGTTTCGAGGAGGACGCGTAGGCTATGAAATGGTTCCCGTTCACATTGAAATCCAAACGGCCCCCGTCGGACTTGATCAGTTCAGTCTCATATTCTCTGCCGGATAACAGGAAATGAAAATGGTAACCGTAACTTCTCAGTATCTCAGCCTGAATGATCTTTTCATCCACCTGTATCTTTAAATCGCTTACCAGCCGCCAGTATCCAATTTTTTTCCAGATACTGTCGCCGTCGGCCATGTTGCCGGGGACCAGGGTAAACAGCAAGGTGGCGATGACCGGCAATTCCGGCAGTATCTGTTCTTTCTTTTCTTTAATACGGCTGATAATTTCTTCTGTATTCTCAGCGCAAAATGAAGTGGACAGTGTGTTTTTCTGGAAACGGGGATGTTCAAGAATTCCTTTCAGATAGGGAATGTTGGTTTTTATCCCCTGGATGAAATAATGGTCGAGGGCCTGTATCATTTTCAGCCGTGCCAGGTTGCGGTCTTCGCCCCACACGATGAGCTTACTGATCATGGGGTCGTACTGGCTGCGGATCACGGAAGGCCGGTCGAGGCTGCTGTCGACACGGATGTCTTTTCCGCCGGGTTCCAGGTAGAGGTCGATCTCTCCCGGTGAGGGCAGAAAGTTATGCGAAGGGTCTTCAGCGTATATCCTGGCTTCAATGGCATGACCCTGCTGGCGGACGCTTTCCTGGGTCATCCGCAGGGGATACCCTGAAGCGATCATCAGCTGTTCAGCTACCAGGTCAATTCCTGTAACCATCTCAGTAACAGGATGTTCTACCTGAATCCGTGTATTCATCTCGAGGAAAAAGAAATTCAGGTCCTTATCTACCAGGAACTCAACCGTTCCGGCATTGTTATACCCAATGGTCGCGGCAATGCTTACGGCTGCCCTGCCCATCTTTTCCCTGACTTCAGGCGTAAGGCTCGGTGACGGGCTTTCTTCAATTATCTTTTGATATCTTCGTTGAACAGAGCATTCTCTTTCAAAAAGATGGATGAGGTTACCGTGGTTGTCGCCCAGCACCTGTATTTCTATATGCCTGGGTTCCCTGATATATTGTTCTACAAAAACGGTCCCGTCGCCGAAATAGGTGGCTGCCTCGCGGGAGGTTGCTTCCAGGGCTTCTTCCAGGTCAGCCGGGTCGTTCACCACCCTCATGCCTTTGCCCCCTCCTCCTGCCGCGGCTTTCACCAAAACCGGAAACGGAAGGCTTCCGCAATGCTGAAGGATAGATACCGGATCTCCGGTAAGGCCTGCGGTGACAGGGATACAGGTGTTTACAGCCAGTTCTCTCGACAGGACCTTATTCCCCATCTTAAGGATGGCATCGGGATGAGGACCCACAAAGGTAATCCCCGCTTCAGCGCATTGCTGAGCAAAAACCGGGTTTTCAGAAAGGAAACCATAACCCGGATGGATGGCGTCACATTGAGCCAGCCTGGCGATTCCCAGTATTTTAGGGATGTTCAGGTAGGTATCTTTCAGTTCGCCCAGGCCAAGTCCAAAGGCTTCATCGGCCATCCGTACATGCCAGGAGTCCTCTTCGTTGGCGGCATAGACGGCCACCGTGTGTATTCCCAGTTTACGGGCCGAGCGGATGATCCTCAGGGCAATTTCTCCCCGGTTGGCTATTAACAGTTTCTCAATCAGCCTCATTCGCAGGGGGATTAATCCAGTTTGGTTTTCTTTTTTCAAGGAAGGCGGCCATTCCTTCCTGGCCTTCTTCTGAGGCGCGGATATCGGCAATGATGGCAGCGGTATAGGAAATGGCTTCTTCCAGGTTCAGGCGGTTTGTAACGTCGAAGATGAGGTTTTTACAGTGTTCCATGGCCATTGGCCCACTGGTGAGCAGCAGATCGATAACCCCCTGAATGTATGCAGGCAGTTCATTTTCATCCAGGGACTTATTAACCAGCCCTGTTTTTTCTGCTTCCGGCCCCAGGAATCGTTTACCGGTGAGCATCAATTCCCTGGCATTGTATTCTCCGACTCTTTTAATGACATAGGGAGAGATACAGGCCGGCACAATCCCTATCTTCACCTCACTCAGGCTAAAGGTGGTATTGTGGCTGCAGTAAGCAAAATCGCAGGCAGCCAGCAGCCCGTTTGCTCCGCCGATAGCCGCTCCGTGCACCCAGGCCAGGGTAGGTTTCTTACAAGTGTAGATGGCATAGAAACACTCTGACAGTTGGAGGCTTTCCTCGTAATTTCTTTCATAGGAATAGCCGGCCACATCCCGCATCCAGTTCAGGTCGGCCCCGGCACAAAATGACTTGCCGCTGCCCCTGATCACCACAACCCTTATATCTTCCCGCTCGCTGATACGGTGAAAACAATCCAGTATTTCCGAGATCATGGCTTCGTTAAAAGCGTTATGGATCTCCTGCCGGTTCAGCCAAAGGGTGGCTACTTTCCCTTGTTGTTCAAGTTTAATGGTCTGATAATCTTTCATATACTA
>JAPLDE010000214.1 GCA_026391855.1 Bacteroidota bacterium
ATCTTTTTGATAGAGTCAATGAAACCTTTATCAACCTGATTGATATTTAATTTAAAAATTGCTTCCATTGCTTTTATTGATTTTTGGCATTCACAAAAGTACTGTTTTTTATTAATCGTTAGGGACGTTATGGTCGTTATGAACATTATGATCGTTATGATCGTTATGGTCGTTATGTCGTTATGGTCGTTATGAAGGTTATGTTTTCATGGCCACATGACCACATGACCACATGATCACATGATTTTTCAGTAGCCCAGGTTTATTCCGGCGGAGAGCAGGTTTTTGTTTCCCTGGAATAAAGGGGAGGTGTAACGGGTTAGGTAATATTCTGCGGTTTTTCCGTCGGCGGCATAGCCCCGGATGTTGCTGATCTCATAACTGATGAACAGATTGCTGTTGAACGACCATTCGTAGTTTACTTTAACCTGGGTTGCTTCCCGCGACCAGGTTTTGTTTTTGAACGCGGGCGACTTGGCATAGGAAAAACCGGTGAGGTAGGGGTATTCGTTGTAATGGATGGCCCGGTTGTAGGTGACTTTGACGGAAAGGAAGGGAGCGGGGCGGAGGATGAGCCACAACCAGAGGTCTTTGGAATTGTCGCGCATGTAATGGCCAAGGTTATATTTGTTCGTTTCGAAAGTGATACTGGGTACCCTGTGTTTATATGTGATGGGATAGGAGATAGTGTATTCTGTACCTGCCTGGAATGACCGGAACGGCCAGTCCGTTAACGTAATCCCTCCTTTATAACTCATAAAATTATAACTGTAGGGATCAGTGATGCGTTTTATTGAAAATTCATCAATAAAGACATTCCCGTACAAATGCAGGTGTTTGATGCGCCTGAGACTCAGTGTGGCAAACATCTGTGAATTCTGGTTATCGATGCCGTGGTTAATGGTATGATCGATGGATTTGTAAAACATGACAGGGATGAGGTAGGCTGGCTGTACAGGAATATCTGAATAGACTATTGAATTTCCTACAGACACGCTGATCCCCCTGAAAGGTGTAACGGTGATTAAATTGGCTGCAATATATTTAGGTACATAAGCTGCTCTGTAATCGCCTATGGGTGTATAATATGAACGTGAACTATCAATTACTTCAGAAATAAGCCATCCGTGAAAATAATTCAGTTCTATCCAGCGGGCGGGTTTAAGCTGAAGATAGATCATGGCAAAGCTGGGTGTTCGGCCCGAAAAAATGTTTGAACCAAAGTGATTAACGCCCCATTCCACCTTGTCCTTGATGAGTCCTATCCACCCCCAGCGGTTAGAAAAGGTAATTCCGCCCCTCATTTCGCTGTAATCGCCTCACCTGCAGCCTCCTTCATTTATTATGTAGTTGCCTCCTTCTTCCCGTGTAAACCAGAGTGGCTGGTCCGGTAATTGCCAATTGGCGTTATGGTCGTTATGACCGTTATGAAGGTTATGACCACATTATCATATGATCACTTCCCAATAGCCGGATTTTTTACTGCCTGTTCGTTTTAATACTTGGTTTTTTTTCAAAAAATCAAGATCTCGTTTAATTGTTTTTTCGTTTACAGCACTATTTGTAGCTAGTTGTTCAACAGTAATAAACTTATCAGCAATTATCATTTCTAAAATAAACTTAATTCTTTTACTTAATGGGACATTTAATGGGACATTTAAAGGGACATTTTTTTGATTTTGTTTTCTGATAATTTCAAGAGCCTGCTGGTTAATCTTCAGTGTAGTCAAAAAATAATTCTTTTCTTCATCGGTTTCAAATATAGGGGATGGAGATTGATTTTGTTGCATTACTTTATAAATACTGGGAATTCCAGTACCCCGACCTTCTGATAAATGTAATTCTTTTAAGAAATCTCCAATACGACGGTTGCGGTAGTTTCTGGCAACAATGATTTTTTGTTTAAGGGTTGAATTGTCAATTGGCGGTAAAGGACCGGGGAAGCTCAGGATTTCAATACGGTCGGACCTGATATTTACTTCAATAGTTGCCCTGTTTTCGTAATCTCTGTGATATACAGCATTGGTTAATGCTTCATCTAAGGCACGAAATGGATAATTATAAAATCGTAAGGCCTCTGCCTGTCCATCAATCTTTTGAACATATTCTTCAATAATGTTTGATTTGATATAAGACAGAGCATCACGCAATTGATAATGCAATGGACCGGTAAATCTCTTTTCAATAAAAGAAGTTCCATGTTCGTCTTGATAAACAATAACTTCAATAAATGCTCCTTTGAAAAAAATCTCCGGATGTTCGCTGAAAAACATCAATCCTACATTTATGGGTTTGTAGAACTCTCTGGATCCTCTTGCTATTTGCATTTTGGCAGTTAGCTCCTCTAATGAAAGTTTTGCTGAATATTCAAAAAGTTCACTTCCAATTTCCTGAAGAAAATTCTGTATGATATGTAATTGTAAATCACTTAATTTGGCTTGATGGTTCATTCTGTCGTCAAAAGGAATTTTTGCTGCAAGTGCAATTAGCCCAATTTCTTCATTTGTATTAGCCGGAACTGTTTTTGATCCCCGCCTTATGAAGAACCGTTTTTGGGATTTTTCAGACAAAGTTGCAGGTGCTTTGTATGGACGATTTTCCCCTCCGGGAGCCCAAATGATGATTAGATGCTTATTGTTAACAACTACAGGAGAGGTAACAGGAGAATAGTATGGGTCTATTTTATGACATAGTTCAATCAGTTTTTTCTGAATGGAATCCAGCTCTGTTCGTTTTAAACCAACCGGTGGTAAAATCGGGAACCCATCTTTTTCCGAAATTCCGATAACAATATAACCACCACCCCAGTTATTTATGTCATTTGCAAATGCACAAATAGTTTGCAAAACAGCCTCGGGGTTCCAACCTGTTTTGAACTCCAGGCGATCCCATTCACCTTACTTTAACTCTCCATAACTCTCCATAACTCACTTTAATCACCTTTTTCCTGCTATCAGAATCCTCTTCACCACATTCTTTACATTCTGCAACACCAGCTCTTTTGTCCATAGAATCGGGTCGTTTGTCCACCGCTGTGGATGAACCGTGATCATTACCTGGTGTGGGAAAGTGCCTTTTTCTATGGATTTGATGATGTCTTTCGTTGAATGGAAGTGCCTCACCTCATCCCCCGACCCCTTCTCCTCTCTTCGACTATGCTCAGATCTTCGACTATGCTCAGATACCAGGAGAAGGGGTGCCGACTGCCGACTGCCCACTGCCCACTGCCCACTGCCCACTGCTGACTGCTGACTGCTGACTGCTGACTGCCGACTGCCGACTGCCGACTGCCCACTGCCCACTGCCGACTGCCGACTGCCGACTGCTCACTGCCCACTGCCCACTGCCGACTGACTTTATCGCGTACACTTACCTTTTCCCCGTCCCATCTTCTTCCGGTATCGGTTAAGTAGAAAATCCTGGTGAAATCAATATCAAAATAGGGCTCTGCGACAATACCCAGGTCTTTGTAGTTGTATTTTTTCCAGAGATCCCGGTTGTCGTACTTCGACAAAGGGCTGCCGTGCATGCAGTTGGGAGAAAGCAGGAAGCCGAACTTTAATAACTATTTGTAATGGAATTTACAAGCCACAATTTCAATCGCACTGTCTGTAACCATATAAACCAGCCTATGCTGTTCATTGATCTTTCTTGACCAACATCCTGAGAGCTGATGTTTAAGTGGTTCCGGATTACCGGTTCCTTGAAAGGGTGTACGTCTGGTTTCCTCAATTAATTTTACCAACTTTTGGTAAGTGGGTTTATTTATTCTGAGCCAATCACTGAAATCTTCGAAAGCAGTGCCCCTAAAAACAATATCTCTCATGCCTGGCTATAAAGACTGACCGGTATGCTTACTAAACTCGTCTGCAGAAAACCGGACTGAAGGCTCTGCAACCATATTTTCAAGGATATGCTTTTCGTTCGCTTCGCTCGAAAGAAGGTATTCCGTTTCATCCTCTGGAGTGCTGATCCTAATGATAACATCTTTTTTTTCAAACATCTTTTTGATAGAGTCAATGAAACCTTTATCAACCTGATTGATATTTAATTTAAAAATTGCTTCCATTGCTTTTATTGATTTTTGGCATTCACAAAAGTACTGTTTTTTATTAATCGTTAGGGACGTTATGGTCGTTATGTGATCGTTATGGTCGTTATGTCGTTATGGTCGTTATGAAGGTTATGTTTTCATGGCCACATGACCACATGACCACATGATCACATGGTTTCGGTGCCGTCAGGTACCAAACACCGGTAGCAAGGATGGGGGGATGTTGTTTCCCCTCCCACGAATGATGTATCAGATCCGGATAATGCCAGCATGGGAGGGAAGTGGATGAAGATTACAGATTCGGTTTAACTGGAAATTCATTCGCAACCATGAAGCGAAAAACCCTGCGATTGCATGTTTTCCTTATTAGTAGCGGAAAATGAACCACATAGGCACATAGAACACAATAGAAATTCTTAGATCGTTATGGTCGTTATGATCGTTATGGTCGTTATGAGGTTATGTTTTAATGACCACATGACCACATGAGCATATGATCACATGGTTTTCCCTGCTATCAACACCCTTTTCACCACATTTTTCACATTCTGCAATACCAGTTCTTTTGTCCAAGGAACCGGGTCGTTTGTCCACCGCTGGGGATGAACCGTGATCATGACCTGGTGGGGGAAAGTGCCTTTTTCTATGGATTTGATGATGTCTTTCGTTGAATGGAAAGAAAGGTTATGGCCGTTATGATTGTTATGAACGTTATGAAGTGTTGCGTTCTCCTTTTGTACTTCTTCCTTTCCTTCTGCCTTCTGCCTTCTGCCTTCTGCCTTTGGTCTCGTGACCTTATCGCGCACACTAACCTTTTCCCCATCCCATCTCCTTCCCGTATCTGTCAGATAAAAAACTTTGGTAAAATCAATATCAAAATATGGCTCTGCTATGATGCCGAGATCGCGGTAATTGTATTTCTTCCAGATATCCCGGTTATCGTATTTTGACAAAGGGCTTCCATGCATACAGATGGTAGAAATAGGGACAACTTTTCGCATTTTATCCAGATTTGTTACAAATAGTGCATAGGCTTCATCTATCATTTTATTATAATAGTCATTCTGCTGACTGCTTACTGCCGACTGCCGACTGCCGACTGCCGACTGCTTACTGCCAACTGCCGACTGCCTTTTATATTCTGCCTTGTGCCGTATTTCGTCCATCGTTTCATAATGATATCCCACCTCATGGCCCATTTCAGCGATTTCCCGCATAATTTTCTCATCATAACTTTCAGGGACTGTCCGGAAATAACAAGTGCCTCTGATGCCCAGTTCGTATTCAATCCTGGCGGTTCTGAGGGAGTATTTGGGGAGTTTATCTACATCATGCCTTATAAGCACCAGGTGGTCGTAATGATCATTACCCTCTGCCAACTGCTGACTGCCGACTGTCGGCTGCTGACTGCCTACTGTCGTCAGCCTTCTGCCTTCTTCTTAGGGTTTAATTGGCCGCGAAGTCATTATTTTCTTAATACTTGAATGTGAATGAAGAATTCTTAAAACTTCAATAGAATCCTCTGTAATCCTGTAGATAATTAAATATGATCCGACAATTATATTGCGGTAAATTTTATTTTTAGTCTGAAGATGCCGACACTCAGGATTAAGTAAATACATTTCATCCAAACTCCAAATTCTTCCGTAGATATCAGCTATAAAACTTTTAGCTGCTGTTGCACCGAATAATTCTTCTCCATAGAGATAGACCTCTGTAATATCAAAACTGAATTGCTGAGAGACCTTTATTTTTTTTCTCTTGCCTGCAACCATTGTTCAAAATATTCCATTGACTCTTGTATGCTGGTAAAAGGTCCTTTTTCAGCTTCGCGAATTCCTTGGGAGAATTCCTCCTTCAACAGATTTGTATCTGGAGTTACCCAACTTTTAGGTTTTTTCTTATGAATTTTATGAATAACAGCCTTCATGATTCAGAAATATCGATAATCAAGGTTAAATAATTTGACAGTACAAAATTAAAGAAAAATTTCTTCTCCTAATCACCTTTTCCATCTTTTTCCGGCTATCAGTACCTGTTTCACCACATTCTTCACATTTTGCATCACCAATTCCCTGGTCCATAAAAAAGGATCATCCGTCCAGCGCTGAGTATGAACTGTGATCATGACATGGTGTGGGAAAGTGCCGTTTTCTATGGATTTGATGATGTCTTTCGTTGAATGGAAGCGCCTCACCTCATCCCCCAGCCCATTCTCCTCTCTTCGGCCTTGCTCAGATACCGGGAGAACTTGTTTCAGGGTTTCAGGGTTTCAGGGTTTCAGGGTTTCAGAGTTTCAGAGTTTCAGGCATTCAGGGTTTCAGGGTTTCAGGGTTTCAGAGTTTCAGGGTTTCAGGGTTTCAGAGTTTCAGGGTTTCGGGGTTTCAGAGTTTCAGGGTTTCAGGGTTTCAGGGTTTCAGAGTTTCAGAGTTTCAGGGTTTCAGGGTTTCAGGGTTTCAGAG